>OMOE01000099.1 GCA_900290365.1 Syntrophobacter sp. SbD1
AAGCGAAGTCAATATATGTAGTCTATTATGGGTTGTGCGCCTTACGAATTTTTTCCAGCAGATCTACAATATGCTGGTAGCGTTTCAATCCGGAAAGCCAATCATTCGGAATGGCCTCAAAGCCGAGGTGAGCCCCCAGGATCATTCCCACCACCAACCCCCGCGCGGCAGAATCTCCTCCGGCCATGACGTTTTCCACGAGGGCCTCTCTCAGATTGCCTTCATATTTGTCGATAAGATGCACAACCGATGGGAAGGCATGCCCGACATCACAACTTTGGCCGAACTTGAGAATGGCGCTCCGTGTGTCGCTTCGCGCACTTTCGATGCCTTCCGCCGTCCATTGTCCGAGAAGGGATTGCCTGAAGTGCTCCTCCCTTACTTCCCGCATGGCAAATATGGGTGTTTCTCCTTCGAGTACCTTCCAGATGACTCTGGCAAAAAAGTCGGAAACGTGGATTATCGAAGGGTTGTCGTGTGTCATTGCCGTTTGAATTTTAGCACTTGAAAGGAGTTTTTCGAAATCATGGCGGTAGAGGTAGGCCAGTGGGGCAATGCGGGCAGCGCCGGCCATGTCGGAGGAAGATGAGCCGGATTTTTCGGGGTTTTTCCCGGATGCGAAGTTGGCAAGGGTCGCCTTGGTAGCCTTATCGACATAGCCGTTGTAGGTTTCAAAGAGTTTTTTCCATCTGCGGGCAAAATCATCGATGTCAAAGCCCGAAGATGCGGCAATGGATTCCAAGAGCACAAGTGTTTGGTCTCCATAGTGGGTGAACCCGCCCAAATCTTTTGTGGTATGATAGGAGTTCTCAAGAGGCTTCAGCAGGCCTTCAACTCTTCCAAACCTGCGGTCAATTTCGCCGGTATCGTAAATCCAATGTGCTCCCAGGGCCAGTGAATCGGCTGCAAAGGAAGCCACGACCATCGCGTCAGCTTTGTCTTGCATTGTTTTTCCTCGAACCTGGGGTGAATTGCTTCACGTTATTTAATGTATTCTGGAATATAAGAGCAATAAAATGCGTGTAAACCGCGATGTGGGAACTAGCTCAGGATGGCTTGTCCTTATGTCGCCTTGAAATGTCGCTCCGTTCCGGCTATGATTAAATATAGCGTTGCGTTCAAATCGAGTGATTCGGGAGGGCATAAAGCGCTCCCTTACAAAAGAGCCGCGTGACGGTGCCGCAGGGGTTTATCCCCGCCCGCCCCATTGGACTTTAATAATAATGAGAAAGGAAAAAGGTCATGCAGGGCCCAGAGCTAAAGCTGTCCAAAGGCGATTGGGTGTTCCACCCTCGAATGCCTGATTGGGGTTACGGGAAGGTCCTGGAGGTATTGAGCGGGAACAAAGGGCGTGTATTCTTTTTGCTCGCGGGTGAGAAAAAACTGTCCTGGGAACACTCCGGTTTAGATAGGGTCGAAGGCGATACAGCATCTCAAACGGCCCTGGACGGCCAAATCACGGAATTCAAGGAAAAGCTCGCAAGGGATCTCCTCACATCCGAAGAGCTTAGCCATGGAGTAACTTGCACTCCGTGCGATTCGCTCTCTCAGAAATGTGAATTGTGTAATAGCTCCTCAGACAAGGGTCTTCGGGTCTACAGCTTCAGCCAAAAAGGGAAACTGTGTCTCTGCGATATGTGCAGGGACCGCATAATGCTGGAAACCAGGGACAGAGCAGCAATCAACCAAAGCATCATGGAGATGGAGAAGAGGAGCAGGAAGGCGGCTGCTGATGAGAAGAAAAAAAAGAAGCTGAAAGCGGTAAAAAAATGAAATTGGCTCTAATATCTTACATAAGGCCAGAGGAGAGCGAAATATGAATATTCATGTCGGTAATTTAGGTTTTAACGTCACTGAAGAAGATTTGAGAGCCCTTTTCTCCGATTTTGGAGAGGTATCTGCTGTGAACATTGTAAAGGAAAGGTCCTCCGGACAGTCAAAAGGCTTTGGATTTGTGGAAATGCTGAATAATTCGCAAGCAGACAAGGCTATGAAAGCACTGAACGGGTCCCGCCTTAAAGAGCAACTTATAAAGCTAAGTCAGGCAAAACCACCTGCTAAACGAGCTCAACGCGGGCCAAGATATTAGTTGCCGGCGACATTAAGCGAATCATTTGAGTTTAACAATCACCACCATGCACCGTGGGTGCACGAATAAGCAAACCCATACAGGAGCCATTTTCAAACATGTCATTTAATTCGCTCGGCCTCTCGGCCGAATTACTTCGCGCCGTTGCCGATCATGGCTACAGCAAACCAACTCCCGTTCAACGCCAGGCAATCCCCATCATTCTTGAAAAAAAGGACATTTTGGCCGGTGCTCAAACCGGCACGGGCAAAACTGCCGGTTTTGCTCTGCCCCTATTGCAGCTCTTGAGCAAACGTAGCGTCACAAAGGTAAAGAATAGCGTCCGCGCTCTGATACTTACCCCAACCCGTGAGCTTGCAGCCCAGGTCGAAGAGAGTGTGGCGGCCTACGGGAAATATCTGCCGTTGAAATCGGCGGTTATCTTTGGCGGGGTCAATATCAATCCGCAGATCGACAAACTCCGCCGAGGCGTCGATGTCCTGGTGGCGACCCCGGGACGTTTGCTGGACCATGCCCAACAAAGAACATTGAATCTTTCACAAGTCGAGATATTGGTAGTGGACGAAGCAGATCGGATGTTGGATATGGGATTTATTCGAGATATCCACAGAATAATCGCTCTGCTGCCGAGACAGCGGCAAAACCTCATGTTCTTCGCCACTTTCTCCAATGAAATCAAAACACTTGCCGAAAATTTGCTGAACTCCCCGGTCCTCATTGAGGTGGCCAGTCGCAATACCGCCTCGGAGACAATTGAACAGTTGGTCCATCCTGTGGATCGCATCCGTAAGCGCGAGTTGCTCTCTTTTCTTATCGGTTCCAAAAATTGGCGGCAGGTTCTCGTATTCACCCGAACCAAACACGGCGCGAACAAACTGACCAAGCAACTCGAACAGGATGGAATCAGCGGCGGCCATCCACGGCAACAAGAGCCAGGCGACGCGAACCCGGACATTGGCGGGCTTCAAGCACGGTGATGTTCGTGTGTTGGTTGCTACTGATATTGCATCACGAGGACTCGATATAGATCATTTGCCGCATGTGGTAAATTTTGAACTGCCCAGTGTGTCCGAAGATTACGTGCACCGTATCGGCCGCACCGGTCGTGCCGAACGCGAAGGAATTGCCATATCACTCGTCTGTATTGATGAGCAGTACCAACTAAAAGAAATCGAACGTCTACTCAAGCGCACAATCCCACAGGAAATCATCAATGGATATGAACCCGACCCGTCGATAAAGGCCGAACCGATCTCTATGGGGCGAAATAATCCGAATCAGCGCCAGGGAGCGAATTATCTGCCCGGCAAAGCTTGGAGCACTGCGGATAGTCCCAATCGCGCTGCCGGCCGAAAACATGGCGCAGGCAAAAAGCGCTTTAAGGAAGGCCCGGATCAAGGCCGTGGAACACCAAGATCCGAGCGCCGTTCGGACTGGTGAGGCTGCTTTGTCCTTCCGCTGTATGAGTGTTAGCTCATTTAGCCTTATCCTTCAGAAAATGTCGCACTGCGTCGGGAGAGGTCCCAACTGCCGTTACAGCGTTTTTCAACTGAAACTCGGAGCAGGTGAACTTCTGACACCAATATTTGATTTCGTTCAGTTCGTGAGGATTGACTCTGTTGTTAGCATAGGGTCCTCGCTTTACTCTGGGAATGGACATTGGCGCCTCCGTTTCAAATGGCGGCACCCGCTCCGTGTGTGAAAAAGAGGATGCCGCAAAAGCTGTTTCCGGGCTGTAACCGGAAGGTCCTGTCTATTTTGGTGTCGATATTAGGCAAACAGGAATTTCCGCAAATTATAGTATATCATTTCGTGGAATGAATGGATATGGGGGAGATCGCACGGTGAATCGGCAGCGCCGCCTTCCACGGCGGCGTTGAGGGAAAGGATTATAGGGCAGTGGTCATAAAATTTTCGCTCGAAATGCTCGACGCTGAGTACATTGAACTGGTGAAGCTCCTGAAGGCGACAGGTGAATGTCTGAGTGGGGGGCTGGCCAAGTTCGTCATCAACGAAGGGAAAGTGCGGGTGGACGGGGTCGTTGAGCTCCGCAAAGGCGCCAAGATCAGGCGGGGACAAAAAGTGCAGTACAAAGGGGACACGATTGAAGTCGGGTAACTTAAGCCGGACTAAGCTCAGCGCGGCATAGCAACGAGCAAAAACTTCGCGTTCTCCTGCTCCTCTGCTCCTCCGTGGGACTGGCGTTTGGAGCGGTCCGGAAGGCCCGCCAGGGTCACGAAGAACACGAAGGAGCCACGACCGACAACCCGGCCGCAATCCGCCGACTTGTTCGAGGGGCCACGGTCGATCTTGAGGTCCACAAAGAAAACCAATCTAGATAAGCACCTTTGTGGCCTTTCGAATCTAAAAAGTATTGGTCGGACACGAAGAAGAGAAAGTACACGAAAACCCTTCTCATACAAGATCCCCGGCAATGATTTTCCTTCGTGCTCTTCGTGTATCCTTCGTGCTCTTCGTGACCAAAAAAAGCATTCAAATCTAAAGTTAACAGCATTGGGTAGGACCTGGCGAAAATGAGGGTGGTATCCAATATAGGAGATATATGGTAGCTGGAATCGAGCCAAAAAGCAAAACGCAGGTGAAAAAAGAGATGACCGCTTTGCAGACCCTTGGCGAGAAGCTCATGGAACTCACCGCGAGCCAGCTAAAGAAGATCGAAATGCCGTTGGAACTCCGGGATGCATTGCTCTTTGCCAAGACGATCAACAGGGGTGAAGCGAGGCGGCGGCAACTTCAGTATATTGGAGTCCTTATGCGTGAGGCCGATCCGGAGCCCATTCAGGAGGCTTTGGATACCATTGGCAGTGGGCATATACTCGACGAGAAAAAATTTGAAGAGATCGAACGATGGCGCGATGAACTGGCAGAGGGAAACAATGGGCCCCTGGAGGAAATCCTGAGCCGATTCCCGGGAACTGACCGCCGGGCGCTTCGCCAGTTGGTGCTCAACGCCCGGAAAGAGCGGGTAGAGAAAAAACCTCCAAAAGCATCACGGGTCCTGTTTCGGTTTTTAAAAGCACTCTCTGAGCCTTAAAAAGCGCGGGGAGCTGCGCCCCCCACACCCCCTTCGCCGCTACGCGGCTCGTTATTGCGCTGCCGGCGGCCCCCCGCTTAACGAGTGCGGCCGAATTCCGTGTGCGGATATCTTTAAAGTGAGAAAACATTCCCTCACGTTTTGAGAGTTATGAAAATTACTTCTTGTACACAACTTCGTATAAAGGTCTGGACAGGCGTAGGATTGGTAGCGCGGAGAGACTGTGTCGCAAAGCCTCTGGTTCACTTATTTCCCCCCTTTTCTAAAGGGAGCAGGGGGAATTTTATGTCCGAGCATTTTCTGAATTACGAAACAGCCTCGGAAGCGAAACACATCAGAAACTTTTCGAATCGGGATACGATTATATCGAACCGGCGTCAATTCGGGATGTCTGTTCCACACGGTGAATCTTCCCTGGCGGTAGAGCAGCCTTCCACGGCGGCGTTCGTCATATCTTTGCCAATCTCGCAAAAATCTTGCCCCGCGATTCGGTAAAAAAATGATCCGAAAAGCTTTAGGATTTACGCCTCTTCCATTTCTTAATAATGAGGAGAGATGCACTCACTTTTCGGGGTAATCCATTAGTCCGAACGACCAAGCTTACCCGCCGGGCGCGAGGGGGTTTGGGAATTCCGGAAAGCCTACAAGCCCGCCGGATCAGGTGTAGCGCCTGGCTCGGCGTTTTGCCAAGGTCAACTGCATCCGTGTTCTACTTGCTTCCCGCGCTCAGTGACGTGACGTGCCATTTCGGTTACTGTTGATCCAATGGGCGATCAATTGGGATAATTAAGCCGAGCATCCCGAAGACGATCATCCACAGTCGACGGTGGCGATCTTCAACCCGTAGCAGTTCGCTGGGATTGTCCGCGTCCACGTCGCCGTGATTAATAGCGTTTCGGATATTGTACAACCTGTCCTGCTCCGGCTTCATCCTGAAGCACTCCATGACGTATTGATTTGCCCTTTCGCGGAAACAGACCTGGAGCACGTGGCTCGCCTTGGCGACGAAGCCCGGATCGACGAACGATTTGTAACACTCTGAAACAGCGGCCACGTCCAGCTTGCTTTCCCGCTCCGTTATGAACGCATCGATGCAGGCCTGTTTCTCGGCCTTCGTCAGTTTAGGCTGTGGGCTAAGTAGACAAACCGCTTCTACAAGGCACTCGAAGGCGTTCCAATATCCCGCGTACACACGAAGGACATCACTACGGTATCCTTCCATCATCAGTTGGCGCGGTTCGCGAATCCAGTACAGCGCCGACCGTACTTTTCGTGCTACCGGGGGAGACAACGTCCTTAGCGCCTCAACCACTGTCCTAACCCGATCGGGTTCAAGTTTATCCATGCCCCCGGCCATCGAGCCATGGGTCACGTGCGACCACCAACCGCTCCCATTGTTCCCCCAGTTCAGCGCCGCCACCACACCGAGAAGGGTGTTGATCCGGGCGGCGGCCTCGACCAGCGCCTTCACCGACCTCTCGGGTATCTTCACTCGGGCCTTTAGAACGCAGACCGCCGACTTGATAAAGCTGGTAGTAACTTTTTCGGGTTCGATCGTGATACCGAGTTCGGGGAAGTCCAGTTCAGCTGATAGGGCGTCAAAGTCCCCGTAGATAAGCACTACGAGGTCGTCACCCCAACCAGACGGCCACTGGTCGACCCGCATTTCTAGCATTGCCAACCCTCTGGCATGTCCTTCCCGAAGTCCACTGGTAATCAATTCCTCGGTTTTCTTGCGCAAGATGCTGAAGAAGTGATCTGCCTCTGTCGCCCCTGCATTTTCGTTGTCAGTCGCTGCCGCGTTCGGTTGCGGCTGGTCATTTCTATTCTGGGCCGTCATAGCTTCACTCTGAACACCGTCTGTTTGAAAGCATCAAGGGTTATCTCACGGTCGACGCAAAACTCAAAGTGGGTGACCCGGACACCAGCTATCAAGCTACCCCGAGCACTTGCTGCTATACTACATCCCACCCAGGCTTAATTCAATAAAATCAACATATCTTGCCAATTTAGAAAGATTCCAGTTTGTGGGATTCGGTAAACAAATGATTCGAAAAGGGCGAAAGTCGCCCCATTTTCCAAGGGCAAACAGAGACATAATAAAGAGTAATTTGCACCCACCTACGACTTCGGCCAGAGCCAAGCTGCACCACGGGCTCCGCTGGAATCCCCATGCATGTTGCGGATGATTGGCGTCTCCGCCTCACAACCGAATACATAGGATGGTAACTGCGGGGGCACCAAGTCGTACAGTTCATCTACGTTACTCATACCCCCACCGAGAACGACTACGTCTGGGTCTAAGATATTAATCGCATGGGCGAGGGATCGAGCCAAACGATTGGCATATCGCTTCAATGCTTCCTTGGCAGCAGCATCCCCGTTACGGGCAAGGGTGACAATCTGTTCCCCATTCAGCTTACCAGGCTTGTAACCTGTCAATTCATTCGTTGCCAGTGCGTACTCGTCCGAAAAACCTGTTCCGGAGATCCATTTTTCGATGCAGGAAGACTTCCCGCACCAGCATAGAGGGCCAGGGTATTCCTCCTCAGTCATCCAGGGTAGTGGGTTGTGTCCCCACTCACCGGCGACCAGGTTGACACCCGCCCATGGCACTCCATCAATAGCAACACCGGAGCCACAACCAGTTCCGAGGATTACTGCGAGTACGACACGGTAGCCCGCACCCGCACCATCGATTGCTTCGGAAAGCGCCAGGCAGTTCGCGTCGTTCATGCACCGCACCTCGCGGTTTAGAATACGACCCAAATCACGATTCAAGGGTTGGCCGTTCAATACCTTCGTGTTGGCATTTTTCACGTATCCAGTTCGAGCCGAGATCGTACCTGGGATGCCGATGCCAACAGTCCCGATCTTACTCAGTGCGGATTCCGCTTCCGTGACCAATTCCGCAATGGTGGCGACGATGGCTTGGTAGCTTCGCGGGTCAGTAGCGACCCGTTTCCGATAGATTTCGGTCCCATCTTCGTCGAGTCCTATGATCTCCGTTTTCGTCCCTCCCAGATCGATCCCGAATCGCATCAATACATCCCCACTAACAAGGAAAATAGTATTTGTGTTGAGTCGCCGTAACTATGCGTAATTCCAGGATAAGTTTTCATGCACTGTTAAACTTCAGCTATGGGCTTCCAGCCGCGACGTTCATTGTCTATCCGAGTCCTGTTCCCTTTTGGTCGCGTGGCATTAGTCCGAATCTGTTCGCCGTTTAAGCATTTCGATCTCTTCGGCCAGGATCGGCACGCCGAGGCTGCATGCGCTAGCGCCCTGGGCAACGCAAACTTTGAGGACCTCCATGATCTCCTCCATTGTTGCACCAAGATTGAGGGCGGCTTCGATATGACGCCGGGTGCCGGGCGCATACATATGTGTAAATGACGCGTCGAAGGCGATGCTTAGAAGTTCGATGAACTTGGGGGTCAGTACTCCCCTCTGATAAATGGCGGCTCCAATGGCGAAGAACTGATCGGTCCACACCGGGTCCAGATCGAAGAACGGGTCCCACGCTGTGTTCCACTGACCGATTGCCCGCATCTGGTCGCAGAATGGAGTCGGTTTGCCCTTGCCTCGTTGCGTTGGCTTCACTCCCACCGCTTTGGCTTCCTCTATCAGGATCGGGGCTCCCAGACTGCACGAATGGATCGCCAGACCGGAGCCCATCTTGATAATTTCGAGAATCTCATCCCGCGTCGCACCCGCATCGAGCGCGGCTCGGATGTGGCTCCGCAGCCCGGCCGCATCGAGGTTCGTACAGGCAACATTGACCGCGATGCAGATCAATTCGATTTCCTTGACCGGCAGGATGCCGTTGGTCCAAGGGTTCGTGGCCATCCGCATGTACTTCTCCGCCCAATCGGGGTCCCACTCGTAGAGTTTATCCAGGGACGAGTCCCAGCGGTCCGTTTCACGCAACCAATCGACCGTCGCCGTCTTGCCCGCGTTATCCTTGCTTTCCATCTTATGTGCCTCGTGTCTGTTAGGTAGGCAGAGCCCTGCACCCTGATCTGAACGCAGGACCGTGGCGAGCTTTCGTTACTCAGCCACCTGTTGCGGTGGCGCCACTCAGTAGGCCATCGGATGCGAATCGGACATCACATGGGCGGCGCTCTTCTTCCCGTCGGTCTCCCAAACCATGAAGCCCTGCTCGCCTTTTTCGCGGTTGGGCGGCAGGCCAAGGTTCCGCAGCGTCTCCTCTACGCTGTCATACCAGACTCCTACTTTCATGATCTTGCGCGCCTCGTCCGTGGTCGCCACCTTGCGCCCGAATCGCTGTGACAATTCCACGATTGCCTCAACCTGCTGGACCGTTGTTATGCGTTCCCGCTTGCTGTTCCAGAGGTTGTCTTCGTTGCCGACCCGCACGTGCTGGCCAAGGATAATCGCCATAGGCTGGGCCACGGCATTGATCCGCATGCCGGCCCAGAATGAGGCGATTGCACCCTGAGGAGTACGGCGGATGAACTCCATCCAATCGAATGGATTGTGGCCGCAGCCGCCGCCGCCGTAACAGCCGATAGCCATGTTCAATGGGCCCATGTGAACGCCGTGGCGGATCAACCGTTCCACGATCTCGAGCTGGTGAACGTGTGCAAGCGGAAAGTATGGCTGAATGCCGTTTTTTTTCAGTCGTTTCAGATGTTCGAGGTAAAAAGCCGGAGCGGCGTCAGTAAACATGCCCGCCCACGCCGCCATCTGCTTGGGGTCCTCAAGATGCGTTCCCTTTACATCATCCGGGGTCCACATCTGTGTAATGTCCATCATGCAGGTACCGACGGCCACGGTGACGAATTCCGGCTTCGGGCTCAGTTCCGCGAGCATGTGCCGTGTATCGTAGTCCAGCCACTCGGCCTTTTTGTCCTCGCCCTTGGGTGCGAACGAGATCGAGCCGCCGACCTGGATAATCATGTTCGGCACGGCTTCCCTCACGCGTGCCAGCAAGTAGTTGAAGTGGTCAAAGTCCGTAGAGAGGTGCCCGGTGGCCGGGTCACGCACGTGGAAGTGCAAGATGGCCGCGCCGGCGTTGTAGCAGTCCACCGCCGCTTGGACCTGCTCATCCCATGTGACGGAGATATCAGGAGCGTCTCCAGGCAGCCACGACGGCGCGTAGGGAGCAGCCGTGATGATCAGCGGTAGCATGTTCTCGGGGTACAGCGAGTCGTCAGTGAAGTACATTCCAAGTCTCCTTCTTGAGGGTTAGATCAAATGCTTGGCGGTATTTACGGGTTTACATCACGAACATCTCGGAGGGGCGTTCTGGTCCATCTCACGCGCAAGTTTATCCAAGAGTCGCCACATTATTCCATGGTGAGATACTAACAGGGAGTGCTTAATGGGCCTCTAAAGTGGGTCCGGACCATCTCATAACCCTGATGTCCCAAGGTATGGCAACGCTTCAATTATTCGCAAGCTAATTGAATTCAGTCATGTCACACAATGGGGTGAAATCCCCGTTTGAAGCTGCACGAAGGTGTAATCCGATAGCGGAGAAAGTCCTGTGCAGTCATGCACCAAAAGGAAAAAAGAATAGATGAGATGGATGGGCGAAAACCCGCTCTCTTTGAAATTGGAAATCGAAGGGAGACCGGGGTGAGAGACTGGTTTTTACGATTGCGTTTTACTCATTATCGAAGCTGGTTCAGGGCTTCCAGTTTGATTGGCAGTATTTCAATCCTTTTTCAGCGCCCTACGAGCGCTCTGTCAATTCGCCGTTCAGCCGGTGGAGATGGAAAGAGTCTTCGCCAAGGGTTCGGCGACAGAGTTCGACGAGGTGATCGTGGTGGGTGAAGAGAAATATCTGGGTACGCTGAGCCAGCGCGGCAAGTTCCGGGAGAATCGCAGCGGCACGGTCATCGTCGCAGGTGATCAACAAATCATCCAGGATAAGGGGCATCGGCTCATGCTGTTCGAGATAACGATCGAGTGCAGCCAGGCGAAGGGCGAGGTAGAGTTGATCCCTGGAGCCGTCGCTCATCCCTTCAATCGGGACCGAAGACTGATCGGGACGCAAACCCACCAGGACAGGGGTGTCGTCGGCGTTGAACTCCGCGCCCAGTCCACCGAACGCACCCCGAGTGATGCGGTGAAAGATCTGGCCCGATTTTTCCAGCAAAGGGCCTTGGTTTTCCTTCCGGAACCGCTCGATCTGAATTTGCAGGAAATGTGCAGCCAAACGCAGGCGTACAAAGAGTGAGGCATCCTGCTTCAATCGCGCCGCGCAAGACTCGGCCTGCTGCCGGTAGTCTGCGGCCTCGTCTCCGGCAGCTTCAAGCGCCTGCCTCCGGCCTTTGAGCTCAGACAAGGCGTCGCGCACCTTCTGGAGTTCTGCTTCCTTTTCTTGTTTCCGGCTCTGGAGCGTGCCCTTCCTCAGGGGAAGCGCCTCTATATCTTCCTCCCTGATGCGGGCGAGGAACTCGTCCACCGTTTTACCACGAGCCAGCCCTCCCAGAGTGTCACGGAAGGCGGTAATCCGGCTCTGTGCCTGATCCCGTAACTCCAGGTTCGAAAACAGCGGCTCCAGGGCTTCAACCGTTTCAAGCTTCGCCAGGTGGACCAATTCTTCCAACGCCTGAAGCGCCCGGGCATAGGATGCCTGACTCTCCCCCAGGGAGTTTCCTGCTTCTTCGATTTGCCCTGCCAGTTGCTCATGGCGCGATTGGGTGTCGCGGGCTTTGACCAGCGTCTTCCACAGATCGATTTCCCGGGCTTCGGTGGTATCTCCTCCGGCGCCAAGGGCGGCCGATTTTTCGCTTATTGCCTGTTCGTATTGACGCACAGCGTCTTTAGTTTTCCGAGATTTGGTAGAGACTTCCTCCCATCTATCGAATTTTGCGAGGAGATCTTTTCGTTCCTGCAAAAGAACCAGGCCGGATTTGGGGGAAATAATCTCCGGCATGCCAACCATCTGACACCGGGCCTCCCATTTTTTGGCCGCAACATCGGCCGCAGCAGCGAAGCGTGCATTGTTCTGCTCAAGCGATTCCAATTGAGTCTTCAGCCCCTGGAGTTGATTGATCACCTCCATTCTTCGGCCCGATGACTGTTCTCCCTGCCGGACTCGCCTTATGGCCTCGTCGTAGAGCAACGGAAACTCTTTTCCTGCCGGCTCGCCGAGAGCAGTGGCGAGCTGCATCCCGGCTTCTTGAACCTGTTTGCATTTCTGCCGGAAGGTTTGCTCGGCAGCTCTTAGTTGACGCAGAAGCTCTTTGAACTCACTCCATGCTTCACGCCATTGCTCCATTTCCTCCGGCGCTCGCGGCGTAATTCCAATGGGCAGCCACTGCGCTTCCCATGAGTTTTGGCATCGCTTCAACTTGCTCCGGAGTCTCGATATTTTTTCTTCCGCCTCCTGGTTCTGCTTTTCGGACCTGGTTATCTGAAAGTGTTTTTCCTCAGCCTGGGCCACGGCTTCAGCCTGTTCACGGAGTTGATCCGCTATGCCGTCCGCCTTGACAATCGTTTGCGGGAAGGCTTCCTCCAACGGCATGCCGGGAACTAATTCTTCCTTGCTCCCGTCGCCTTTCCATTCCGCCAGCACAAGGCTCCAGCCGCGATCTCGATGCTCTCTGGCTTTGAGGAGTGCCTGCTCAGACGGCAATTCTCCACGACGCTCCATCCGGCCAAGCTCGGCTTGAAGGGACTCGATCTGCTTTTTCCCTTCAAGTATTTTGGACTCCTCGCTCTCGATATCCCGATTTATGCCGTCCATTTCGTCGCCGATGCGGCGGATCGTCGCTTTGGTGGGAACCAAAAGGCTTCCCGTCATGTCCAAATCATCGGGAGCGCCGGTCAACTCTCGATGGCGATCCTTTGCTTCGCCGGTAAGCCGTTTGACCTCGGATTCGCTCACCGGAAGCGTGCGGTTTGCCTCGATGGCTCCTGCCGCTATGGCCAGGGCATTGCGCAGATTGGTCAAATCAGTTTCCGGTAGAGCCTGCAACTGCGTTTCCAGGGTTTTGATCTGAGTCTTGAGGTCTTCGGTCTTTTCTATGTTTTTCTCACGTTCATCCAGTACTTTTTGAAGGCCGCCTGCAGCCTCCTCGCAGGCCAGCCTAACGGCACTGTTTAGCCGCAGTGTTTCGAGTGCAGAGAAGCAGCCGGTCAATTCCAGATTTTGCATGCCCGCCCGCAGAGTCGCTTCAAGTCCTGCCAATTCGGTTTCCAGGTCGGTCAGGGAATTCTTGCGGTCCAGATAAACGCCCAGGTCCTGGTGCAAACGATCCAGAGCGTCGGCCTCAGCCAGAAAGGCGGGTGAGGTTTGGCAATCAGCCAGTTGCTCTTCAAGTTTGGCGATCTGAGTGGTCAGGCGGTTTAATTCCGCCCGGGCCTCGCCGGCCGCTTTCCGGGCAGCGCGCGCCCGCTCGACGAAATCGCTGGACACGTCGGGCATTGAAGGAAGCGCCTCCAGTTTTCGCATCTCCTCAGTTAAACGTCCAACGGTGGGAAGCGCATCTTCGCAGCGGGTAATCCATTCCACCTCTCGCGTGAGTTCCGATAGCTCAGCCTCCAGCCTTACCTTGGCTTCCTCGGCATCGGCCAGATCTTTTTCAATCTTCTCCCATGCTTCAGGGCTCATTATGGCTTCGCGGCTTTCCCGCAGAAAGTCCTTGTATTTTTTAACCGCCGGCCGGATCGATACATTGGTTGTCGAACGGCCCTTGAAGAGACTGTCCGATTCTTCCGTCAGCGCCGCCAGCACCTGTTGAACGGGGGTCCCACCCATGCTGGCCGAGAAAAGAGCATTACCGATGTCCCCTTTGCCACGCAGCAGTTGTTCTGCTCCGTCGCGAAGTTCCTTTGTTCCCAGGCCAAACATAGCGGAAAAGTATTCCTGTTCGACACTGCCCAGAAAAGGGGAAAGTGCATTGTCCGGCAATGGGATGCCCTCTGCGTCCAGCAAGGTGTTTTTATTCCCTTTACGGCGTTGGAACGTGAGTTTTTCACCGGCTCGGTTGAGCACCGCGCCCCTGATTCGCAATTCCTTGTAATCGTGCAGGAAATTGTCAACTGATTGGCCGTGGATACCGAAAAGCAGATCGCGGAAAGCGCGGAGCAGAGAACTTTTGCCCGCTTCGTTGGAGCCATAGATTACCTGGAGATCGCAGTCCCTGGAGGGAAATATGAGATCCAGATTGGTGAAAGGTCCGAAAGCCGGAATGTGTAACCGTTCAAATCTCACGGCGCCTGGCCTCCCTTCGTTCCCAGGGCGTCCAGAATGATGGCTCGCACATCCTCCATCAGCGTCGCGCGCCGGTTTTCGCTCCAGTCGGATTCAATTTCGCTTCGGACTTCGGGAGGCAGAACATCGAGCATCTCCTCAATCTCGCCAGGAAGATTCCCATGTTCCACACTGGCCTGTTCCAGGGTCTCCAGAACGATTTTGGTCAGGGCATCCCGCTCCGCAAGTTGTGCCAGGTTATACACCGGAGACGTTGAAACCTTGATTCGTTCAATCCAGATGGCCTCCTCGCCCTGATCCTGGGCACGGCCCAGTAATTCGGCGCGCCAGCGGTGAGGTTCACGGTGAAGCGAACCATGCAGAGGTGTGGCCCCGGTGAACACAACCCTGGCGGCGACCAAGCGGCCCTCCGCTTCATTTATAGCGCCGGCCATCGCTTTGGTGACTCGGCTGAGCGCCTCTGATTCTTCCGTAACCCCGGCGAGATCGATGGCGAGCACCTGCCACCGCACGACATCCAGGTCGCGCCACTCCGCAGTCTCCACATCCAGGCAATCATTCACCGTCACCAACCGGCAACCGCGCGGACCTGTCTCCCGGACGTCACGTCCCTGGCAGTTCCCTGCGAACACAATCCAGGGATCACGGCAGATCACCTCGGGTTGGTGAACATGACCGAGGGCCCAGTAGCCATAGCCTTTCTGTCGTAGATCTTTTTCCAGGCACGGGGCGTAGGTGTCGTGGCCGGGCCGCCCGGTCAGGCTGGTGTGCAGGAGCCCCAGGTTGAACTTGCCCGCCACGGCTGCGGGGTAATCCACCACCAGGTTCTCGGGTACCGCCCGGTGCGGGAATCCGCGTCCGTGAATCACCGCTGGATGTCCGGCCACTTCCTTAGACTCCGCCGTCCGGGTGGAAAAGACGTGCACATTGTCCGGCAGGCTCAGTTTTTTGGTAATCACCGAGGCCGCGTCATGGTTGCCCGCAATTAGGTAAACCGGAATGCCCCTGTCGCGCAGTCGAACCATCTGCCCCCGGAAAAAAAGGCCGGTGCCGTAGTTTCTCCAGTCTGCGTCATAGAGGTCACCGGCAATGACCAGAAAATCGACGTTCTCGTCTATAGCCAGTTGGATCAGGTTTTCGAAAGCCCGGCGCGTTGCGCCGCGAAGGAGATCGACGGGCGCCCCGTCATGCTGCTCGAGACCTTTAAGAGGGCTGTCGATGTGAGAGTCGGCGGCGTGGATGAAACGTATCATGGCCTATTTGATCTCGCGACACATCAGCAGGTTGAGCGCCTTCATTGTCATTACCACTTTGCCATGCTGATTAAGGGTCTCGCAATAAGAGTGAAGGATACCTCGATCGGGTTTTGAACGCGACCGCCTTGCCTCGGTAACTGTTACTCGAACCGATAGCGTGTCGCCAGGCCGTACTGGCTCGATCCAACGGAGCTGATCCAGTCCGGGCGATCCCAGGCTGGATACATGGGAAAGATAATGATCCACAAAAAGTCGCATCATAAGGCTGGCTGTGTGCCAACCGCTGGCTATCAAGCCGCCGTAGACCGATTTTTTTGCAGCTTCCGGGTCCGTATGAAAAGGCTGTGGATCGAAGCGGTTGGCGAATGAGATGATCTCCGCCTCCTCAACGGTAATGGGGCCGAACTCGTGAACTACTCCGGGGATATAATCCTCGAAATAGCGCTGATCGATCGGGGTGGTGAATGTGTCCCGCTCCATAACACTCCCTTCTATAAATACATTGCTGTTTAGCATTTCAGCTCCCCGACTCTCAAGACCGGAGGGCCGAAAAAGGATTTTTGCCGGTTATACTAATTTGCGTTAAAGAGTGGGCGGGGATAAACCCCGCCCCTACGGAACAGTCACGCGGTGCTTTTGTAGGGGAGGGCTTTATGCCCTCCCGAAGCACCCGACTTGAACGCAATTCCGTATCAGGGGCTCCAATATGCCGTTTTGACGTCCGTTTGAGAGAAAGCATTGCCCTTGAAAAGAAGCGGTTCACCGGCACATTTTGCCAAGGCATAAGAACAGCAGGCGCCGATGTTGAGCCCCGCGGGGTGGCGTCCCTTTCCGTACTCTCTCCAGGCAGACCGTGCAATTTCGAATTGTTCGAGTGTCACCGGCACAATTTCGATCTTTGCCTGATGAAGGAGAAGGTCAAACTCACGTCCGGCAGACTCGCCCTTTTTCGCCTCCATGACAATCCCGGCCTCAAGGGCTGTAAATGCACCCATGAGTCTTGTGGGATCGCCTGCTATTGCCAGGGCAAATGATTTCGCTTCGGGTTCTCCCAAAAGAATCGCGATCACGGCGGAAGTGTCAATGACCATTATTGCGGGAGCCCCCTGTCATCATAGCCCAGGATCTCATCCGGAGTGCGTCGGTCCTTTTCGGGCAACGCCCGGCAGCGAAGGGATATCTTCATGATCTCCTCAGCCACATCTGTAGCCGTTCGGCGTCCGTTGAGGCGTTCAAGCCGCTCCTCCAGCGCATGGATGATCGCCTGGGTAAGGCTTTCTCCACTTTCGGCCGCAACTTGGCGGGCAAGCTTTTCGGCACGTGGATTTCTGATACTGAGCGCCATGGCGTCCTCCTATGTGCGTATTGAAAATATGCTAAAGTATATACACGGAATAATCAAGTTGTTTTGCTGACTTAATATTGTTATGTAAGCGCTGTATTTTGAGGATTGAACTTTAGCCGCAGGGAATTCCTGTGGTTTTTTATTTTTCCACAGGGAGTCAATAAAGCATGATCAGTGCATCTAACGTAGCCCTCGCTTATGGTAAGAGAATCATTTTCAAAGACGTCAACATTAAGTTCACCCCGGGAAACTGCTATGGGCTCATCGGCGCCAACGGCTCCGGCAAATCGACCTTTCTTAGAATCCTCTCCGGCGAAATGGAGCCGGACAAGGGCGAAATCATCGTCGGCGCCAGACAGCGTGTGGCGGTCCTCAATCAGGACCAGTTCGCCTTCGACGAAGAAACGGTTTTCAACACTGTCATAATGGGGTATGCGCGGCTCTACAAAATAATGGCGGAGCGGGAGGCTATATACGCTAAGCCGGATTTTTCCGAAGAGGATGGCATTCGCTCGTCAGAACTGGAGGGAGAGTTCGCCGAGATGAACGGCTATGAGGCGGAGTCGGAGGCGGCGGTGCTTCTCAACGGCCTTGGCATACCCGAGGAGATGCGCTCCAAAAAAATGAAGGAACTCGAGGGGGGAGATAAGGTGCGGGTGCTGCTGGCCCAGGCCTTGTTCGGAAACCCGGATGTGCTGTTGCTCGATGAGCCTACAAACCACCTGGATCTCAAATCCATCTCCTGGCTCGAAGAGTATCTCTTTCGCTTTCCCAATACGGTAATCGTCGTTTCCCATGACCGGCACTTTCTCAACCAGGTCTGTACTCATGTGGCGGATATCGACTTCGGCAAGATACAGCTCTACGTCGGCAATTACGACTTCTGGTACCAGGCGAGCCAGATGCAGTTCAAGCAAAGGCAGGATGAGAACCGTAAAGTCACTGACAAAACCAACGAGTTAAAGGCATTCATCCAGCGTTTCAGTTCCAATGCCTCCAAGGCGAAGCAGGCCACTTCGCGCAAAAAGCTCCTGGAGAAGCTGACACTCGATGATATGCCGATCTCTTCAAGGAAATATCCGCACGTCGCGTTCAAACCCGAGCGTCCCTGCGGTGACATTATTCTGGAGATAACGGGCCTGTCCAAGGCCATTGACGGATCCCCCGCGCTGAACGACCTTACGCTCACAGTACGCAAAGGGGACAAGATTGCTTTTGTCGGCGGCAACAGTCTCGCCAAAACCACGCTGTTTCAGATCCTGGCCGGAGAACTGGAGCCGGACAGCGGCGCCTTCCGCTGGGGCGTCACAATCACGCGCTCCTATTTCCCTAAAGAAAACAGCGCCTACTTCGACAATGACTTGAACCTTGTAGAATGGCTGGGTCAATTTTCTCCCCCTACCGAAGGAGAGCACTTCGCCAGGGGATTCCTCGGCAAGATGCTGTTTTCGGGAGATGAAGCGATGAAAAAGACCCGTGTCCTCTCGGGAGGAGAGAAGGTCCGCTGCATGCTTTCAAGGATGATGCTGGTTGGCGCCAATGCACTCATCCTGGATGAGCCGACCAATCACCTGGATCTGGAATCGATCACCGCCCTCAATAACGGGCTCATCGCCTTCCCCGAGGTGGTGTTGTTTTCCTCCCACGACCATGAATTCATTGACACTGTGGCCAACAGGATAGTCGAGATAACCCCCGGCGGGATCATCGATCGGGCAATGGGGTTTGAAGAATATCTCAACGATGGGGCGATAGCGGGGTTCAGGGACGAGTTATGCCTCGGCCACCAGGACCTCAATCTCTGAGAAATAGGAAACACATATGGCACATGCGCAGCCCGGAATTCTGATTGATATCGCCTAAGTCATAAGGGCAATATCGTATCTCAGAAAGCGACGGAGTGATGGGATGCATTCTAGGAGGCGATGTGAGGGAATTTGAGTGGTATTTACCTGAATCAGAAGCCGCCGAGCTTCTGGGCTGTCATTATAGAAAGGTCCGTGAACTTGCTGAAAGGAGGGCACTCAGTTTCCTTATTATGCCGGACCACAAACTGAAAATTTCAAAGGAATCAGTCCTCCGGCTTATGGAATTGAGAAATTGAGATTGAGACATTGAACCATTCCCGAATCGGAACACAACCTGTGGCCCGATTGTTCTTGCAGGTGCACTCATGAAACGTTGGATGTTACTCGGCGTTGCGCAGGCATCCGGTGACCGGAAGGAACTTCGGCTATACCGGCGGGACGAGGAATTCTCAATCAGAGTTGATGGTAGTGAACTCATGAACAGCCGTGTGCATGGGTCGGAAGACTCGCTTGGGGATCTGGCTTGTGCAAGGATTGCAGATTGTCCCCTGCCTCGAGTCCTGATTGGCGGGCTGGGTATGGGATACACTCTCAGTGCCGCGCTGCGTGGACTGAGCGCTCAAGGCCGGGTGATTGTGGCCGAGCTGATACCGGCGGTGGTGGAGTGGAACCGAGGTCCCCTGGGAGACCTTGCCGGCCATCCGCTCCGGGACGATCGGGTAACGGTGCGTGAAGTCGATGTCGCCAAAATATTGCGTGCCGAGCAGCGTGCCTATGACGCCATCCTGCTCGACGTCGACAATGGTCCCGAGGCATTGACCAGAACTCGAAATGACTGGCTTTATGCCCTGAATGGTCTGAGCGCGGCGTTCGCGGCGCTGCGGCCCGGAGGTGTGCTGGCCGTATGGTCGGCCGGTCCCGATAAGGCATTCAACGAGCGTCTGCGAAAGACCGGCTTCGAGGTGGAAGAGGTTTGCGTGCGGGCAAATGGCGCCCGTGGAGGATCTCGGCACACCATATGGTTTGCAGGGCGTGGCGCATGAGCGGCATTTCGAACCCGCGTTTTCCCTTTAAAGGTAACTGTCTCGGGATTTTCCACAACACTTAGCGAAGAAACTGCCTGCCGCACTCATGGAAGCCGGTGAAAAGAAGCCAGGCTTAATTTATCCGTGTTCCCGGGCTTTATTGTGTTTGGCCCGAGAACATTACGCCACCGGCGTAAACTGAAAAAATCGAAATTCAGTAGATATGGTCCTCGCCAACGTCCCGCCCCGCTAAAAGGAATTCCACAGCTTTTGGGTCCTATTCCTTTTCAGCCTCTCCGCTAGTCATGCGATCAAGATCGACTGACAAACGATCGGTACGGAAGTCCCCGCCGCCTCCAACAAGAACTTCAGCCATGGTTTCAACACCAAGATTGGTCATCCAGAGCGGCCTTTTTTCTTTCCTAAGTTCTGCTATATTAAATTCCATGATGTTTTCCTTTAATGCCTATTTATAAAAAATAGATCAACATTTTCAAAAACACGACATGCTTTTATATTAAAGGATAAATCCATATTGTCAATATGTGCAAATTGGAAATATTAAAGTTAATCATAAATAATGGATGCGATATGATTTTAGTATTGTTGTCTGCAAGATAATTGCAATGAATTACTTACAAAAGAAAAGAAGATCGATATAATAGTCGTAGTTATCGCTTGCTGCTATTGACTTCTGCGGTGAGTTCCTCAACCCGCCTTTCCAGTTCGTTATAAGCTCGCTTCAATACTTCCTCCGCGGTCTTCGAACGGGAAATGTCGATAATTGATGTTCTGCACCGGCCCATCCCGTCTGAATCCCCGATGAATATACTCTCCAGCCGCGCGTAAAAATCCACACCGCCCTTTGCCCTCAGCCTCACTTCGCAGGTCTGCCTTTCACGGGTATTGAAAACCTTTTTGAAGTGTGCATGAATCACGTCCCGATCCGCCCCCGGGGCGTAAAGCCAGATAGGTTTATTGATCAGATAGCCTCTTTCTATTCCCAGTTGAGTTGCAGCGGTCATATTTGCTTGCAGTATCAGGCCGTCCTTATCGAAAGTAATATAGCCAACAGGCGCAAAATCATAGAGGTCTACATAGCGCGCGTGGGACTCCTCAAGCTGCACCTGAAGATTGCGGAGTTCATCGTTCTGCATTTCGAGTTCAATCTGGTGAACCCGCAATTCATGCACAAGCTGTTCATCGCCCCTGCGCAAGGTAGTGTCACTGTGGAATGCGTTGGGCTTTTGCTCTAAAGGGATCATTACAATGAATGTCGAACCCTCTCCCGGCGTACTCCTTGCCGTGATGCCACCCCTGTGACGCTCGGCGATTTTGCGGCATACGGCAAGCCCCATTCCGGTTCCATCGTACTTGCCCCTGCCATGAAGCTGCTGGAATGGCATAAAGATCTTATTAAGATATATCTCTTCGAACCCGATGCCATTATCTTCAACAAGGATCTCACAGGTTCCGTCAACGACGTGGGCAGAGATTTTGATCCTCGGGAGTTCTTCTTTACGCCGGAACTTCAAAGCATTGGTAATGAGCTGTTGGAAAAGTTGCCGCATTTGATTCCGATCAACCGCTAGAATGGGTAGGTCGGAAAAGTCCACCCTTGCGCTGACTTCGTCAATCATCTTCTGCAAGTCGTTTATGGCGTTCTGCGCAACTTTGTTCAAGTCCGTGTTTCCAAATGTAATTGGACGTACCGCCGTGTGTGTATACCGGAGAAGAGCGGCAATAAGCTCCGACATTCTCTTTGCTGCGTTGCTTATCTTCTCGAGATGGGCTTCTCCCTCGTCTGTAATAGAACCTTTACAGACAATGCTAAGCCTGTTTCCAAATGTTTGGATTTTTCTAAGGGGTTCCTTTAGATCATGCGAAGCTATGAAAAAGAATTCTTCTAATTCTTTATTGAGTGATGTGAGTTGCTTGGTATAGGCTCTAAGTTTATTCTCCGCTGTTTTTCGCTTCGTGATGTCTGTTCCGACGGATAGGAGTTCAACGAAATCGCCTCTTTCATTCAGGATCGCTTTATTTTTCCATGAAACCCAGACCCGCTTTCCACTGCGCTTAATGTTCTCGTTTTCGTTGCTCTCAAATTCGTCGGGACACTTTAATATCTTTTCTGACATCTCTATAAGATTTCTGCCGGAGGAGTCCGTTTCTGGAAGTATGGTTTCGAGCCAGCCTTTTCCGATTATCTCATCTTCACGGTAACCGAAAAATTTCTGGGCAAATTCATTCAAAAAGACGATCTTCCCACGTGGATCACTCTTAATGATGATGCTGTCAGCGTTCTCAACTAGCTCCCGGTACTTGTGCTCACTTGCAGCGAGGGCGGTCTCGGCCTGTTTGCGAGTTAAAATCCCGGTAAGTGCGGCAACGAATGCCCTCAGGAATTCCTGCTCTTTTTCTTCAGGATAGTGCCCCGGTTTCACTGCGATGGTTAGCATGCCAAGCATTTTATCGGCCGAAATGATAGGGACACTATAATGGCCGAAGAGATTTTCATGAAATGTCCCACCGGGATCGACCGATAAACCGCAAGGGCACCTTCCCGGCGAAACCTGTGCCCAGTCTATCATTGTTTCTTCTGGAAACCCGCAATTCGCTTTCATTAGTAAAGAGCAAGACTCAGCTCCGGCTATAAAGATGCAACCTTTTGTTTCAAAGGGAGGCGATGGGACGGCAATGAGTGCGTTGAGAGCCCGATCAAGGAATTCATCGAGATTAAAGTCTTTCAACGAGATGCGTAAAAGTTTCTGGATTACGTTCTGAAATTCGTAGCTTTCCTGAAGCTTCTCTCTTTCGTTTAGTTTATAAATTGTTTCCCCTACGATGCTGGAAATAGACTCAAACCGTTCTATAAGGCGGTCTGGTACCTTCCCTTCTTCTCTGTCAGCCAGATGAATCGCTCCCAGTATTTTCCCATTATATTGAACCGGTATGATGGCAATAGACTTAAAACCGCTCCTAATGCACTCGCCACGATACCGGGAACTCTCGAATTCGCTAAGCCCCGATACGAACTCATTACTGTTGTTGCAGTGAAAAGATCCACCAGGGGTCATGCAAATCATATCCTGAAGCTCAATTGTGCCCGTAATAACACGGGTACATGCACAATTATCACTACTCAGAAGCAGTTCGTTTTCCTTCTCCCAGAAATCTTGCGAAAACCCGATGTACGATTCGTAAGGGATTGTTCCCCCACGGCCCAGGATTCTTATACCGACACACGTACACCCGCTTCGCTCCCGGAGCTTTTCCACGGCTGCATCAAGATATTGCTTGCGGGATACGGCTTCATTCAATAACTTGAAAAACAAGTTGCCGGTCGCCATCCAACTTTCTTTTTCCTTGCGCTCGATGACCTCCTGCACAAGTGCCGCGTTGGTTCTGACAAGTTCGGCAGTTCTTTCCTTGACACTTCTTTCCAGGGTGGCCTTCTGGATTGCGAGTACTGCCTTCTGTTCGTAAAGTTCCAGAAAAACCTTGACCTTGGAAATCAGGATAGCGGGATTGAATGGTTTTATGATGAAATCAACACCTCCCGACTCATATCCTCTGAACACTGAAGGTTCATCGGAATACTCGGCGGACAGGAAAATAATGGGGACATTTTTTGATCTTTCGTCGCCACGAAGAAGGGCTGCCAATTCATAGCCGTCCATTTCCGGCATCTGAACGTCAAGGATAACCAAAGCGAAATCATTGTCGAGTGTGGCGCGGAGGGCTTCATTGCCGGACGATGCTCTCACGATGGAGACATCCAAACGTTTGAGTGTGTTTTCAAGAGCGAAGAGGTTGGCCTCTTTATCATCAACAATAAGAATCGTGGGCATCCAGCTCGCTTCCTTTAACAGTGGTAGAGTTGCAAATAAGAGGGCATGCCTAAGAGGTTTGCCTTGCTGTCCTTTGTATCGGCAGTGTGATGATAAATGAAGCACCCTCTCCATGTGCGCTCTTCGCGGTGATGCTGCCTCCGTGCCGCTCAACGATTTTCTTGCAAATGGCGAGGCCCATGCCTGTTCCTTCATACTCGTCCTTGCCATGCAGCCTTTGGAATGGAGCGAAAATCTTGTCGAGGTATTGCTCCTCGAAACCAATGCCGCTATCCTCGACAATGATCTGATATCGTGAATCAGGCTTGGATACGGAACGCACCTGGACCATTGGCTTCTCTCCACGTTTGTGGAATTTAAGCGCATTGCCGATGAGGTTTTGGAATAGCTGCCGCATCTGGGTGGGGTCGGCTGAAATGACCGGAAGGGTCTCAACACGAACTTCGCCGCCTGTCATGACAATTCTTGCTTCCAGGTCCGAAAGAACTCCGCCGATGATATCGGAAAGATCAACCTCCTTGAATGGTTCTGATGTTGTAGCAATTCGAGAGTAATCGAGAAGTCCTTTCAGAAGGGATTGCATCCGCCCCGTAGCATGGAGTATTCTGTTCAGATAATCGTTGCCGGATTGCCCAAGCGAGTCACCAGACTTCTGTCTGAGCATATTGCCAAAAGAGATGACCTTGCGAAGAGGCTCTTTCAAATCGTGGGCGGCAATGGAGGCAAAATCCTGAAGCGCCTGATTGCTTTGCTCAAGCTTTGCCATATAGCTGTTTAGCTCGGCAGTCCTTTCCTGAACCCGCAACTCCAGTTCATCTCGTGATTTGCGGAGCTCCCCCTCCATATCCATCCTCTCAGTGATGTCAGTGTTGGTCCCGAACCGTTGGAAGATCTGCCCAGCAGAATCCATCATGGGCATGACGCGTGTCAGAAATTGGCGGAAACAACCGTCTGCCCCTCGCAGAGGGAATACCATGTCAAATGGTCTTCCGGTTGTAATCGAAGCTTTCCACTGCTCAAGCACCTTTGGCAGCACCTCAGGGTCAT
Source organism: Syntrophobacter sp. SbD1 (assembly GCA_900290365.1). Taxonomy (GTDB): domain Bacteria; phylum Desulfobacterota; class Syntrophobacteria; order Syntrophobacterales; family Syntrophobacteraceae; genus SbD1. The sequence goes on from OMOE01000099.1 coordinate 24,670, forward strand.
GTACGCTCTGCCAGCCACAGTCCTCCATCTGTTCGGGTGTTGTTCCCGTATACTCATACCAGCGTTGGTTGTACCAATAGATGTATCCCTCAGCTCTCGCAATCCAGGCAAGCTGTGGAATAGAGTTAGCCATGACACGGAAGCGTTCTTCACTCTCACGCAGCGCATCGCCTGACTGCGATCTGGAAATTGCCACAGACAGGTAACCAGCCAGCCTTTCCCATTGAGCGATGATCTCAGGTGAAAACATCCCTTCCCGCCTGTCGTTCAATTGAAGTAAGCCCATCCGTTCGGCGCCGAAGTTCAGCGGTATCAGGGCCACCGATTCATATCCCTCGCCATTGCAGCGATTGCGGGTTCGAGTCTGCCGGTCGGCATCGCTGGTGGTGGCTATAAGCCGGGTTGTGCTGTTGGTCCAAAAACTCCCTTCGGGCGAGAAAAAGGCCTGGCTGGATCAACTCGCCCGCAGATTACGTTTCCACACATGCATTCGATACGAGGATTGCCTGCACTGTCACGAATGATGTTCCCGGCGGCATCCCGGGCACAAAGGGAATTCTCCAATTCCACGAACTCATGGGGAAAGCCCCTCGCTTCTTGGTAGGGATAATCGTCTCCATCCTTGAGCCTTATGCCGACTGCTTCGCAACCCGACTGCCTCTGGAAAAAGGTAGCGGCTGCCCTGATCAGGTCTGTCGTCCCTCTGCTTTGGTTGACAAAACGCAGGAATTCGACCGTGGTCTCGCGCTCCCTTTCCATCCGCCTTCGCTCGGTAATGTCCTCGCTAAAGATGACGATGCCGCCCACCGCACCCAGGGCCGCATACCATGGGCGGATCTCCCACCGGAGCCATTGAGTGCTGCCATCGGCCCGTTCGAAGGGGTCCTCCTCAGAGCGTTCCACCGCGCCGGCCAGGCAGCGGCGGTGAATTTCCTTCCATCGTTCCGGGACCTCGGTGAAGACTTCATAGTGGCTGCGCCCGAGGATTTGCTGCCCGAGGAGGCCGTAGTCGGAGATCCAACGCCGGCTGACAGCCATGTAGCGCATATTAGCGTCCAGCATGGCAATCGCTGCGGGGGCATGCTCGGCGAACAGCCTCAGTTGCTCCCCTTGCTCGCGCAACTCCTCTTCGGCACGCTTGGAATATGAGATATCGCTTATGGACGTCCGGGCGAAGCTACCACTTGCATCCTCAATGAGTATACTATCGAGCCTGGCGTAAAACTCCTTACCGTTTCCCGGCGCCAGCCTCACCTCACAGGTCTGGCGCTCCCCGGTCTTAAAGACCTTAGCCAGATGCAAATGAAAGGCGTCCCTGTCTTTCGCAAGAACGTACAAGAAAAAAGGCTTCTTGAGGATGCGGGCTCTTTCTTTGCCCAACTGCTTTGCAGCGGAAAGATTGGCCTCAACTATGAGACCTTCCGGATCGAAGGTAAGATAGCCTACAGGAGCAAAATCGTAGAGGTCGGCATATCGTGAGCGGGAAATTTCGAGGTCTTCTTGTGCCGTCCGGAGTTCTTCGTTTTGCATTTCGAGTTCGAGCTGATGCACCCGCAGCTCATGAATAAGGGAGTTTGCCTCTTCCAGGCGTGTATCATCCGGCCTGTCGGGCTCGGATTTCAGACTATCTTCCGCTCGCCTCCTGAGTTCTTCGGGTCCTTTCGGGCTACTGCTCTTCATCATCGAACCATCCAAGTATCATGGGTCTATACGATAAGCATTATATATCGCTATTTATTCTTCTATTATCAGACGCCTGAGAATATCTGTCATTGTGCGCACCTGTTTCGACGATCTTCTTCAATCTCAGCCTAAACGGTCACATCTTCAATGGAGAGGAGAATAGTGCCTGGACGCTCCCCCTCCCCCTGAATCATGCTGGCATTGAAGATCATCTTTTTAAAGCCGATTTCCGGAAAATCGTACTCGACCTCAAAGTCTTCAACAGAGCCGGTATTGGCTATGATTTGCTCCAGCAGTTCTCGAAGTCTCTGGATATTCCATTGGCCGTTTCCCAGATCGTAGATTCGCTTGTTCTCCGTTTCGCCGCGTGTCGTCCCGAACTTGCGGCAGAATTGGGCGTTTGCGGAGATTACGTAAAGATTCGGGTCGAGAACAAGCAGAGGAACGCGCACGGTCTCCACGATTTTTTCGGCGAAGTTTTTCGCCGCGCGCATCTCATCGAGTGTCCGCTTGCGGTCCGTGATGTCTGTGAAGGTGATCACCACCCCGTCTATTACGTTTTCTTTCGTCCGGTAGGGCAGAATGCGCATTAATAACCATCTGCCCTCTCCGGCCATCACCTCGGTCTCCTTTGCCTGGAGGGTATCGAGGACCATCTGCGCGTCCTTATACAGATTCGGGTACGATATTTTGGTGGTCAAATCCTGGATGGGTCTTCCCACGTCGGCAGGGATGAGGCTAAAAAGTTTCGTCATGGAGGGGGTAAAACGCTTGATCCCAAGGCGGGCATTAAGAAAGATGGTCCCGATTTCCGTACTCGCAAGAAGATTATTGACGTCGTTATCAAGATCGAACATCTCATCGATTTTGGCTTGGAGCTCGGAGTTAACCGTAACCAACTCTTCGTTGGTGGACTGCAACTCCTCATTGGTCGACTTGAGTTCCTCATTGGCTGCTTCTTGCCCTTCGATTGTAGCCTGGAGGCTCTCACGGGTAGCTTGTAGTTCCCTCTCGATATCCGCGACGCACGAATCGGTCTCCTCGCCGGACTTTTTCGTCCTGCGTTTATCTGAGTACGGTCTGTCGATAAATACCAGGAGAACCAGCTTCTGAGTATCTGAGGGCATCTGTAGGGGGCGAATGGTGACATCGACCGCTCTTGCGCGCCCTTCATGCTTTGTCCGTAATCCACGAAGAACCGAAGGCGCCCCATCCCTGATCGCTTTGAGGATTGCCGTCGGCAGCCGCAGACGGAACGGATCGGGGACAATCCTGAGAATATTGGAACTGGGTTCCCCTTTGGGATAGAGAAGGTACCTGTCGGTCGGTCCTCGGGAATAGATCACATCCAGTTTTTCGTTAATGAGGACGCTGGCCGGTGCATAATCGTCCTGTACGATTTTTTCCACAAACTCCCTGACGCTTGCCACTTCGATCTCACGCCTTTCCCGGGTTGCCCGGCCGGTGCCGATGTACTTACCCGGAGGTAAGGCAGGGGCGGCTTGCCGGGTGTGAAGCCTCTTTGACCTAAAGATCTTTGCCTTTGCATCAACGGTTGAGAAAAGGTTGGAGAATTGCCCGATCGATTCCGCTGACCCAAGAAAAAGGTACCCGTTGTCACTCAAACTAAAATGGAAAAGTTCCATTATCTTCTCTTGCAGTGGCGTGTCCATGTAGATCAGGACATTTCTGCAACTGATCAGGTCCAGCCTGGAAAACGGAGGATCGGCTACGAGGTCCTGGACCGCAAAAACGATAGAATCGCGAATGACTTTCTTTAGTCCGTAGCCCCCGTTCTTCCTGGTGAAGAAACGCTCCAGGCGTTCCGGCGAAACCTCTGAGGCGATTGCTTCGAGGTATTCGGCAGACCGCGCGCGCTGGATAGCCTCAGGGTCCACATCGGTTGCAAACACTTGAAAAGGGATGTGTCTGTCAAGTTTATCCATCGCTTCCATAAAGAGCATGGAAATAGACAGGGCTTCCTCTCCGGTGGCGCATCCCGGCACCCAGACGCGCACCTGTGATTCATCCCGATGGTTGGCAAGGATTTGAGGAATCACTTTGGCAGCCAGAACTTCAAAGGCTGACTGGTCTCTGAAAAAACTAGTCACCAGGATTAGCAACTCTTTAAAGAGTCTATATATTTCGGCATGGTTCTCCCGGAGATAGCGGTGGTAGTCCGCCACGTGTTCGATCTTGTGCACAGCCATGCGGCGCCTGATTCTACGGTGGATGGTGCTCTGTTTGTATCCCGAGAAATCCCTGCCCGTGACGGAACGAATAAGCATCAAGACCTTCTGCACGTAACCGGCGAATTGCTTCTCCTCTGTCGGGAGATTTCCGGAAGGTTTGAGGTAAGGTTGCTCTGCATAGCTCAGCAACTCCCGAGGGATTTTTTCAACGGGCAGAATGTGGTCCGCAAGACCGGCCAATATGGCGCTCCTTGGCATTCCATCATATTTTGCACTCTCCGGGTCCTGCACAATTGTCATCCCCCCGGACTCCTTAATTGCTTTGAGCCCCAGGGTGCCGTCACTGCCGGTGCCTGAGAGAATGACGCATAGGGCTCTTTCGCCCAGGTCCTGTGCAAGAGAGCGCAGGAAATGATCGATGGGGAGGGTGATCCCTCGTATTTTAACCGGGTCTGTCATCTGAAAGACCCCGTTGAAGATGCCGACGTCCTTTCCGGCGGGATTTAGATAGACGCGGTTTGGTTCGACCCTCATCTCGTCTTCCGCGTTCACAACCTCCATTTGCGTGTGCTTTTGCAGGATAGCCCCCAGCATGCTCTTCCCTGTGGGGTTCAAGTGCTGGATGACCACGAAGGCCATGCCGGAGTCAGGCGGCATGTGGTTGAAAAAACCCTGAAGCGCTTCGAGCCCGCCGGCTGAAGCCCCAAGAGCGACGATAGGGAAGGATTTCTCCGCAGTCTCGCTTTCGGATGGTGGTTGCGTATTCAACTCTTTCACTTTCATCCTGCTTCCCTCATCGATAACCCACATTAAGAAAGCTCAGACGCTTATCTGCCTCAATCTGTCCTGTCGGTAATGTCCTCAATAGCGAGCAGAATAAGGTCGGGATTTCCACTCTCCCGCCTCATAATCCGGGCGTTAAGAACCATTTTCCTATGGCCGATATGCGGGAAGTCGTGCTCCACCAGGAAATCATTGAACGAAAAACTCTCTGGAATAATTTGTTCGAGAAGTTCCCGAAGTCTCGGGATGTTCCAATGGTCTTCGCAAAGGCTGAAAAAGTGTTCCCCATCGATCTTCTCGCAGGTAGTCTCAAAAATCCTGTAGAAAGCCCTGTTGGCCGATACGACCTGGAGGTTCCCGTCGAGCACGAGCAGCGCCTCCCGTATCGTGTCTGTGATGTTTTCAGCAAGAGATCCGGCATCGTTTGCAATCTTTTCCGCCTTTTTAACACCAGTAATGTCGACAAACGAAACAACAACACCGTCAATCAGATTGTCCACGGTTCTATACGGGAGCATGCGAATGGAAAACCAGGCCCCCTCCTTGCTCTGCACCTCGGCTTCTCTTTGCTGCAACGTCCTCAGCACCTCCCTGGCGCTGGCCGAAAGATCATAGTCTGCAAACTTTGACGTGATATCGCTTATCGGCCGCCCGACATCGGAGGGGATAAGATTGAAGACACCGGTCATAGCTGGAGTGAAGCGTCGAATATTTAACCGGCTATCAAGAAAGACCGTTCCGATTGCAGTGGAGACAAGCAGATTTTCCATGTCGCTGCTGAGGTCCGAGAGCTGCATGACCTTTCCCTGGAGTTCCGAATTCATAATCACCAACTCCTCCCTTGAGGTTTCCAGCTCTTCGTTCGCACTCATTAATTCCTCATTGGCGGACTGGCTCTCCTCGCTTGTGGACCTAAGCTCCTCGTTTGCAGTCTCAAGTTCCTCGATAGTGGCCTGGAGGTACTCCCTGGTCGCATAAAGGTCATTTTCAAGGCTCCGTATGCGCGAGTCAGCCTCCGGGCACACGGCGGAGTCCTCGTTTCGTCCGGCAGCTTTCTCCGAATAGGGCTTTTCATCGAATACGACCATGATCAGATCCTGCATAAGGCTCGGCTCCCTTACAGGCTGTACGATCACATCCACACTGAGAACCCCGCCGCCGTCCCGGGCTATCTGCACCCCCTCACAGACGACAGTAGTCTTTTGCCGGAAGGCTTTGTCGATGGCTGAGGTCAGCTTGGCCTGCAAGTCCCTGCGGGCCATCTTCAAAACATTGGATGTCATCTCTCCGCCGGGCTGGACCAGATACTTGTGGGTTGCTCCATGAAAGTAGAGAGTGTTGTAATTCTCATCGACGAAGACACAGGCAGGGACATACTGCGCAATGAGCCGTTTTTCGGCCATTTCGCGGATAGCGAGTTCACTTACTGCTGCCATCCTTTCCTTTCGTAGGTCAGGGAGAGTGACGCCGACTTGCGAAGGTGGTTGAAACGGGGCGGAAATGATCTGCCTGACTGCCCCTTTGCGCTGATATATTTTGCATCTGGCATCGAGGGGCGAAAAGAGATTGCTGAACGTGCCGATACCCTCCGAAGATCCTACGAACAGGTATCCGTCCTGCCTCAGGGAATAGTAGAAAGTCGAAAAGACTTTCTGCTGCAGGGTTGTATCCAGGTAGATTAACAGATTCCTGCAACTGATGAGGTCAATCCTGGAAAACGGCGGATCTGAAAGGAGGTTTTGAACGGCGTAGACGATCATCTCACGGATCTTTTTGGATACTTTGTACTCTTTATCTTCCTTTTGAAAATACTTTTGGAGCAACTGTTCCGGGACATCGGCGGCGATGCTTTCCGGGTATTTGCCCGCGCGGGCAAACTCCACTGCCTCCGGGTCCACGTCCGTGGCAAAGAGCTGGACGTCGAGAGGCATGTCCATCTCATGTGCTTCGGCCAGGAGCATGGCGATAGAAAGGGCTTCCTCACCGGTTGAACAGCCCGGCACCCAGATGCGCAAAGGAGAATTTGCCTGCTTTTGCTCCAGCAGGAGAGGGATGATTTTTGTCTCCAAAACTGCAAAGGCCTGAGGGTCCCTGAAGAAACTGGTCACTCCGATGAGCAGGTCCTTAAAGAGTAACTGCGCTTCGTTCTGCCGGTCCTGGAGAAACCGGAAGTAGGCAATCATTTGTTCCAGTTGATGCAACGCCATGCGTCGTTGAATTCGTCGAAGAATGGTCGATTCCTTGTAATGAGTGAAATCCACGCCTGCACGGGCGCGAAGCAGCATGATAATCTTATTGAAAGCGCCCGCCTCCGTTTCTTCGAGACGGTTGCTCTCAGCGCGGGTCCTCATGTATGGCTGTTGCACATACCGGCTCAGTTCTTCAGGCATTTTTTCAACCGGCAATACCAAATCCACAAGGCCTGTCTCAATGGCGCTTTGAGGCATTCCGGCATATTTTGCCTGATTCTCTTCCTGGGCCACTGCCATGCCGCCTTTTTCCTTGATTGCCCTCAGACCCAGAGACCCGTCCGAACCGGTCCCGGAGAGAATGACGCAAATGGCTTTTTCTCCCACAGCTTCAGCAAGCGTGCGGAAGAAGTAATCGATGGGCAACCGCAATCCCTCGCCCGGTGCTGGCTCTATAAGGTGGAAAATGGAATCGAGGAGAGCTACTTCCTTCTCCGGTGGATTGAGATAGACACGGTTGGGTTCGATCCTCATCCCATCCTCAATCTGGACGACCTTCATAGGCGTTGACCTCTGAAGGATTTCGGCCATCAGGCTCTTGTGTTTTGGGCTAAGATGCTGGATGACAACAAAAGCCATCCCCGGCTCTGGCGGCGTGTGGGCCATGAAAGCTTCGAGCGCTTCCAGACCGCCGGCGGATGCTCCTATGCCGACTATGGGAAAATCCATCATCGCATTTTCTTTCGGGCTGATTTCCTTTGGCGGGGCCGGATCGATCATGCCATTTCCCTCTGGATGAGACACAATATAATGGTAATGGTAGTAGTTATCGCATGAATAGTGCGTCGTGTCTATTGCCGCTCAGTTCAAGGCCGGATCGTCACTGTTCAAGCCAGGTACACTTCATATATTATAACACAATCAACAACTGGTATGCCTGGCGCGAGCTTGCTGAAGAAAGCCTAAAAATCAGCATGGAAAAGCTGGAATACAGCAGCCAGGAGCTTGAGTGCTTTGCCTTTTCCGCATCTTATCGAGAATGTCCTGAAGTTTCGCAGTGAGAGGAAACCGCCCATAAAAATCTTCGCAAAGATCGTTGATGACTCCGAGCGGAGCGGATTACGCAAGGGAAAGCAATACTTTGACATCTTCGTTGAAGAGCGGGCGGGGATAAACCCCATAGGCGCTCAAATAAGCTGTCTGAAAACGTTGCGTTTCAATTAAGAATGTATGTCACAGGTCGGTATTCCAGCCCTGAAAGGGCTGAATATTTTAGCCCAGGATAAGCGAAGCGTCACCCTGGGTCAGGGGGGCACATAGATTTTTCCCCTGAAGGGGGTACATAAGTTCACATATCAAAATGCAAATCCGCACAGGATAATTTTTATGTAACCCTTTCAGGGTAAGGCGCGTTGCGGGCCCCACATGACCCAGGGTGGCGCTTTCGCTGACCCTGGGCTCGATTATGCAGCCCCGTTAGGGCATTAACAAAGCACTGGGCTTTGTCCCATCTTGCTCCTTATTTGATCGCCTATGGGGATAAACCCCAGCCCTACGGCACAGTCACGCGGTTCTTTAGGGAGGGCTTTATGTCCTCCCTAAGCACCCGACTTGAACGCAAATTGATATCAGTCCTCAGTCCTTTCTTTTTGCCTGCCTCCGGCTTCTACGAAAATTCCGGAAAAATTCCAAATTATTCTTGACATCCCAATTGGGAAAATGTATTTATTTCTATAATGAATGAACGTTCATTCATTATAGAAGGTGCGAGCAATCGCAAACGACTGCACACAGGTTGGAATTGAGGGATAGGAAAGACTGGTGAATCTGGAGTTTGTTTGTAATTTCTGAATTCTTAAGTTCCGGTACGGAGTCGCCATGCGCTTAAAAACACCCGATAAACGTCTGCGGATACTCGAATCCGCTGTCAAGGTATTTGCCAAGGAGGGCTTCTTCAAGGCCAGGGTCGCCCAAATAGCCGAAGACGCGGGGCTCGCGCCCGGAACCGTATACCTCTACTTCAAAAATAAGGAAGACGTTCTCATTTCGATTTTTGAACAGAGAATGGCTGAAATAATCGCGAGGTTTCGCGCGGCCATCCTTGAAAAGGAAGATGCGCGGTCTCGCCTCGAATGTCTCGTGCGGATGCACCTGGCCGGGTTTCAGGCGGACCCGGACCTGGCGGCCTGCTTTCAGGTAGAACTGCGTCAAAGCAGTCGTTTCATGCGTGATGATCTCAAGGGCGGAGTAAAGCAGTACCTGGATCTGATCAGGGAGATCATAGAGCACGGCCGCCTTGATGGTTCGTTTCGAGAGGACCTCCCCCTGAGGCTGGTTACGCATCTTGTTTTCGGAACCCTCGACGAGGTGGTTTCGACCTGGGTGGTGTCCGGCATGAAATATAACCTGGTCTCCCTTGCGGCCCCTTTGATGGACCTGTTTACCAACGGCGTCGGTCTCACTTCGTTGGGGGCCGGCGAGTCACGGGGCGAGGGTCATGTGTCGGCCTCACCTGGTTCGGGGTCTGCGGATCACGGGTTGAGAGTCATGAATGAACTGAAAACTAAAAACTGAAGACTGCGGGAATTGGGAGTTCTTTTTTAATTCCCAAATTCCTGAATTACGGTATCGAGGAAAGGAGATATGTATGAGTCTGCTCGTTGATGAAAGAGACGTAAAGTTTGTCCTTTATGAACAGTTGCGAATAGAGGATCTGTGCAAGTTCCCCTTGTTTTCCGATTTTTCCCGTGAAACGTTCGACATGGTTCTGGGGGAAGCCGGGAAGCTGGCTGAGAAGGCTTTTTATCCTTCGAACAAATTGGGGGACGCTCAGGGTTGCCGTTTCGAAAACGGGAAGGTCAAGGTCCCCGATTCATTCCATGAACCCTACCGGCTATACAGGGAAGGGGGATGGCTGGCGATGGCGGACGCGCCCGAGGTGGGCGGTCAGGGTTTGCCGGTCGCTTTGAGCGAAGCCTGTGTGGAAATGCTTGGCGCGGCAAACTGGGCCCTGCACATGTATCCCGGACTTACCCACGGGACCGCGCGGCTTCTCGAGAAGTACGGTACGCCGGAGATGAAGAAAATTTATATGGAAAATCTTTTCTCCGGCGACTGGTCCGGGACTATGTGCCTCACCGAACCGGGCGCGGGAAGCGATGTGGGAAATCTCAGGACCAGGGCGGAACGGAAGCCGGACGGAAATTTCAAAATCAGCGGCCAGAAGATGTTCATCTCCTCCGGAATGCACGACCTTACGGAAAACATCATCCATATGGTGCTCGCCCGGATCGATGGGGCCCCCAAAGGCACCAAGGGGATTTCCATTTTTCTCGTGCCAAGGCTCCGGCCGGACGAAAACGGGGAACTGTCGGACAATGACGTAGCGTGCGGAGGAATCGAGCACAAAATGGGAATCCACGGCTCGGCCACCTGCACGCTCAACTTCGGTGAGAACGGCGCCTGCACGGGCTTCTTGATGGGCGAAGAGAACAAAGGCATGCAAATCATGTTCAACATGATGAACGAAGCCAGGCTCTTCACCGGAATTCAGGGGCTGGCCCACGGAAGCAGCGCCTATCTGCACGCTCTGCAGTATGCAAAGGAGCGCATACAGGGGGCCCCGATCGAAAAGATGAAAGATGCGGATGCGCCCAGGGTGCCAATTATTCAGCACCCGGATGTAAGGCGCATGCTGATGTCTATGAAGAGCAGCACCGAGGGATTGCGCTCGATGATGTACCTGACCGCCTATTGCCTGGACCGGGCTCGGGCCGCCGAAACAGAGGAGGACAAGCAGCTTTTCGAAGGATACGCGGACCTTTTGGTCCCGGTCTGCAAATCGATGGGAAGCGATTTGGGTTTCAGGGTGTGCGAGACCGCCATCCAGGTCTATGGAGGTTATGGATATATTCAGGAATATCCGGTCGAACAGATGATGCGCGACTGTAAGATCGCTTCTCTCTACGAAGGGACAAACGGAATTCAGGCACTGGATCTTGTGGGCAGAAAACTCGCCATCAAACAGGGGCGGCTTTTCAAGGATGGTTTGAAGGCTGTCGACAAAATCCTGTCCAAAGCAAGGGAGAATTACCACCTGCACGATCTCGTTGAAATCTACGACGAAGCGCAGGAAAATCTTGTTCAGGTGACCAAATTTTTTGGACTTAAGGCTATTACCGAGGATTTCATGGTTCCCGTTCTTTATGCCAAACCCTACCTTGATCTTTTCGGTGAAGTGGTCATGGGATTTCTTCTCCTGTGGCAGGCTCACTTGGCCGATTCTCGGCTCCAGGAGATCTACCTGGAAAGCGGGGCAAAGGATGAAGACTCACGGAACAAGGTCCTGCACGAGAATCGAAACGCCGCCTTCTATTTCGGCAAAGTCGCTTCGGCACGCTTTTTTATCAGCCAGGTGTTGACCCAGGCTGCCGGGAAGGCGAGGGGAATAATGAGCGGGGACAAGTCTCCACTCGAGATCCCGGAAGAGGGATTTGCGTAGGATAAGTGAATCTTCAAAAAGGAGAAGGCTGATGAATGCCAGAGACGTAGTGGTGATTGATGGAGTAAGGACCGCATTCGGGCGTGCAGGAGAAAAGGGCTATTTTTGGCATACCCGGGCCGACGATATGGTGGTGAAAGTTATCCGGGAACTGCTCCGCCGCAATCCGAAGGTTTTGCCCGAAATGGTTGAAGAAAATGTCTGGGGCGCAACGAGTCAGGAAGGCGACCAGGGATTGACCCTTGGGCGCACCAGCGCACTTCTTGCCGGTTTGCCGGCAAGTTGCGCGGGATTTTCAGTTGACCGGATGTGCGCCGGGGGGCTGACCGCCATCACGACGGCTGCGTCCGAAATTGCACTCGGGGCGTGCGACATAGCCATTGCCGGTGGTGTCGAACACATGGGTCACCATCCCCTCGGGGCGAACGCGAGCCCAAATCCCAGGTTTCTGACCGAGCGGCTCGTGTCCGAAGATGCCCTGGTGATGGGGAAGACGGCTGAAAACCTGCACGACGAATATCCCGAGATCACCAAGGAGATGTGCGACCAGTACTCGCTTCTTTCCCAGATGAAAACGGCCCGGGCTTACCAACAAGGCAAGATTCAAAAGATGATAGTCCCCATGACCGTTTACAGCAAAGAAGGCTGGATCGTTGCCGACCGGGACCAGCAGCCGCGCCCGGAAACGACCATGGAAGGGCTCGCGGGACTCAAAACCCCCTTTCGGATTCAGGGCATGGTTACACCCGGCAATTCCTCCGGACTAAATGACGGCGCTGCCGGAATTATTCTGATGAGCGCCGATAAAGCCGCCGAAATCGGAGTGGTCCCCCGCCTGCGCCTCAAAGGTTATGCCTATTCGGGTGTGAAGCCTGAAATCATGGGCTACGGGCCTGTTCCAGCCACTCGAAAGGCCCTGAAAAATACCGGGCTCACCATCGACGATATCGGTGCAATAGAGCTCAACGAGGCTTTTGCCGTCCAGTGCGTAGTATTCATGAAGGAGTTCGGGTTGAAGTTTCCCGATGACGAACGGCTCAATCCGCTTGGAGGAGCTATCTCCTTCGGACACCCTCTTGCATCCTCGGGGGCACGGCTGGTCATGCACCTGATGAACACGTTTTCCGAACGTCCGGACCTGCGTTTTGGCATGACCAGCCTTTGTGTAGGCCTGGGGCAGGGGGCGACGGCTATCTGGGAAAATATCGGCAGTAAATAGTGTCCATCCGGAAACTCCTGATGTGACACTTACAGTTTCCAATTCCGAACACCGGAGGTAATTGCCATGGCCGAACCGATCACCATTTTTTATACGCAATTCTATGATTCACCTGTTGGGAAGATCGCTATCCTCACGATGGATAACGGTCAAGACTACAAAAAACCCAATACCTTCAGCGACGGCTCGATGGTTTCGCTAAGTGAGGCGCTGGATCGTTTAGCGGCTGAAAGCGGAATAAAGGGCCTGATGTTGACTGGACAGCCCTACATTTTTGCGGCCGGGGCCGACCTTACCGCAGTCCCCTTTATCAGTACCTTCGAACAGGGATACGCGGTAGGCAAGGGGGGCCATACGGCAATGAAGCGTATCATGGACCTTGGGTATCCGACTCTGGCCGCCATCAACGGGGCCGCAATCGGGGGAGGACTCGAGATCTCGCTCTATTGCAAGTATCGAACAATTGCCCGGAGCGTGCCCGCTATCGCTTTTCCCGAGTGTTTCCTCGGACTTGTGCCCGGTTGGGGGGGGTGCACGCTTACCACAAAGCTGATTGGACCTCAAAAGGCGCTCCAGCTTATTATATACAATGCCTTGAGCCAGAATAAAATGATAGGCGGAAAAGAGGCTTTTGAGCTGGGACTTGCCGACCGGCTCTACGAGGGGGCCGAGTTCCTCGATGAATCGCTTAGCTTTCTTATGAGCATCATCTCGGGTGAGACCGTGGTGGAACGGGCGCCTGTAGAGACCGGCGAAATCAGCGGCCTCATTAGCAAGGCGAAGGCTTTCGTGGATGCCAGGGTGCATGGGGCCGCCCCGGCGCCATACCGCGCTTTGAAGCTGATCGAGGGCGCCTGCTCCTGGGATGTCGAGCAAGGTTTTGAAGAAGAAAACAAGGCCCTCGGCGATCTCATAAAGACCCGCCAGTGCAAGTCTTCGATCTATGCTTTCGACCTGGTTAACCGCCATGCAAAAAGGCCCAGAGGAGTTCCGGACACAAAACCGAGGCCCATCGGCAAAGTGGGGGTGGTAGGGGCCGGCCTGATGGCTTCCCAGTTGGCGCATCTTTTCATCCATCGCCTTGGCCTGCCGGTCGTAATGAAGGATGTGAAGCAGGAGTTTGTGGATAAGGGAGTCGCCTACGTTCGCGGCCAATTTGCCCAAAGGGCGCAGAAGGGCAAGATCTCGGAAAGCCGCGCGAAATACCTGGGCGGACTGGTTCACGGGACCCTTGACTCTGCTGATTTTGCCGACTGTGACTTCGTAATAGAGGCTGTCTTCGAAGAGATGGCTATCAAGAAAAAGGTCTTTGCCGAGGTGGAATCGGCCGTAAAAGCCGATGCCATTCTTGCCACCAACACCTCGTCGCTTTGTGTGACCGAGATGGCTTCGGAGCTCAAAAATCCGGAACGGGTCGTTGGCTTTCATTTCTTTAATCCTGTTGCAATTATGCCCCTGGTTGAGGTAATAAAAGCTGAGAAAACGAGCGACCTCTCGCTGGCTACTGCATTCGATCTCGCAAAAAAGCTGAAGAAGACTGCTCTTCTTGTTAAGGACTCTCCTGGTTTTCTGGTCAATCGCCTCCTTGTGCGCAATCTTTGCGACTGCATCGCCATGGTCGACCAGGGGGCCGATTTCCAGCAGGTGGATGAAGCGTTGCTCGAATTAGGATTGCCCATGGCGCCGTTCGGATTGCTGGACATGGTCGGCCTGCCGGTGGCCTTTCATGTTAACGAGACCCTGAATCATAGTTTTGGGTCTGAGCGCTTTCCGCTGAGTCAGAATTTCAGGAAATTGATTGAAGCCGGACAGACCAGAATTTACACGCAGGGCAAGACCGGGATTGTTGATCCGGCGGTGGAAAAACTTTGGGTAAAAGAGAAAAATAAAACCTTTTACCCCGAGCAAATTCGTGAGATTGCTATAAACAGTCTGGCGCGTGAAACGGACCTCATTTTAAAGGAAAAGATCGTGGAAGGCGCAAAAGAGGTCGATCTTGCCATGATCACGGGCGCCGGCTGGCCCTTTTTCATGGGAGGGCTCACGATGTATCTGGACTTGGCCGGCATAACGCCCAAGTTGCTTCAGAAGGTCTTTTTCGGTTCGTAGGGCTTTTTTGTACTTAACCTCAGCGGCGGTTTATACTTTTTTTTAGGGAGGAAGAACCATGTCCACAAAGCTGATAGAACGGACACCATCGGCTTACGGGTATCCCCTTTTAATCAAGCACATTTTGCACACCCCTCTCAGGTGCGCTCAAATCATCTACAGGGATATAAAACGCTACGACTACGTGACGCTGAACAAAAGAATCGGCCAATTCGCAAATGTGCTGCAAGACCTCGGTTTAAAAGCGGGCGATACCGTGGGGGTATTGGACTTTGACAGTCACCGGTACCTGGAATGCTTCTTCGCCGTTCCCATGATGGGGGCCATACTTCATACGGTGAACTGGCGGCTTTCTCCCGAGCAGGTTCTCTATACGATAAACCACGCTGAAGATGACATACTTCTTGTTCACAGCGATTTTCTGCCCCTGGTGGAAAAACTCCGGGGGGCGATGAAAACCGTAAAGTCGATCATTGTTCTTACGGATAACGGGCCGGTTCCGGAAACGAATTTTGAGGTAGCGGGAGAATACGAGGCGCTTGTTGACAAAAGCCCGAGCGATTTTGACTTTCCTGATTTCGACGAAAACTCCAGGGCCACCACATTTTACACCACCGGGACCACCGGTGCGCCCAAGGGAGTCTACTTCAGCCACCGCCAACTGATGCTCCATACGCTGGCGGTGATGGCTTCTTTTGCGCAGTCCAGCGAGGGCGGCTTGTGTGCAAAGGACGTCTACATGCCCCTGACCCCTATGTTTCATGTCCACGCCTGGGGATTTCCTTATGTTGCCACCATGCTGGGCA
Source organism: Syntrophobacter sp. SbD1 (assembly GCA_900290365.1). Taxonomy (GTDB): domain Bacteria; phylum Desulfobacterota; class Syntrophobacteria; order Syntrophobacterales; family Syntrophobacteraceae; genus SbD1. The sequence continues at coordinate 40,152 of OMOE01000099.1, forward strand.
TAAAACAGGTCTATCCGGGACGCTACGCGCCCGATACGCTCCTTGGACTGATTGCAAAGGAAGGGGTGACCTATTCACACTGCGTTCCCACCATTTTGCACATGCTGCTGGCCAGTCCCGCTGCCGCCGCCGTGGACTTATCCGCATTGAGAATCACCATAGGCGGGTCGGCTCTTTCCATGGGGTTGTGCAAGGCTGCCAGGCAAAGGGGCATCAATATCACTACCGGGTACGGGATGTCGGAGACCTGTCCGGTCCTGACGATTGCCAACCTCAGACCTCACATGCTGGAATGGAGCGAAGAGGAGCAATTGGACGTCCGCTGCCGCACGGGACAGCCCATTCCCTTCGTTGATGTTCGAGTGGTCGATCCCGGTGGGCGGGAAATCCCGCATGACGGCACTGCTGTCGGGGAGGTCGTGGTCAGGGCCCCGTGGCTCACTCAAGGCTATCTCAAGGAAACAGAGCGCTCCGAGGACCTCTGGGCGGACGGTTGGCTGCACACCGCTGACGTTGGGTCCATCGATACCGATGGCTATCTCCGGGTCACCGACCGGATGAAGGACGTTATAAAGACCGGGGGAGAATGGATCTCGTCGCTGCAGATCGAAGATATCCTGACCAGGCATCCGGCTGTCAGCGAAGCTACGGTAATCGGTGTGTCCGATGAAGCCTGGGGTGAGCGGCCGTATGCCATGGTCGTCATAAAAGAAGAGCATAAGGGGAAAGTTTCGCCAGAGGATTTGAAACTGTTTTTTCAGGGTTTTGTGACCCAGGGCCTCATTTCAAAATGGAGTGTTCCCGACAAAGTCGCCCTTGTGGACTTCATTCCGAAGACCAGCGTGGGCAAGCAGGACAAAAAGGCAATCAGGCAAAAGGTCAAGGAGTTGAATAACCCGGCGGCTTTAAAGCAATGATCGGCAACCAGGGAGAAGATGATCCATTCCACTACACTGTCTCCCATTTCAAGGAAATAGCCAGGCAGAACCTCTTTGCCGAGAATGCAGGCGTTGCGCACGATATGGATCGATGCGCAGTCTGCAATCCCGGTATTGCCGGCCGGGACCCTTTTTCTGTTTACCTCGAGGTGATCGTAGAATCCGTTCTTGTGAGGCGGCCGGGGCTGGATGAAGCACTGGTTGCCGAGATCAATGGAGATCGCGCAATGGCCGGGTTCGATGCGGACCTAACGGTCAGCCGACTGCTCGAAGGTGACCGAAACGCTGTCGATTCGTGGGTATCATGGGTTCGCGAGGCGCTGGCCACGGGATTGGGACTTCTTTCGATTCACAGCCCCACCAGCCTCGATTTTGATTTAGACGAACAGGAAAGTATCGGATATGGCCCGCTGATCGCTTCAAGCATTCAACACATAATCGGACAACAGAGGCGGCTCGCAACAGCCCTCCGGAAATGAACTAGTATATAGTCTGTGTTAGAAGGAAAACGGCGGGATAATTTTCGAGTTCTTCGAGAGTGTTTATTACAGAGCGCGTCAAGTGAAATGGGTAATGCCTGCCTGTGCTCAGACCCTGCGTCTGCGGCCCCAGAAAAAAGTTAAAACAAAGGCGATCACGGATAAAAAAAACAAAATCTGCGCTATCCAGGTCGCTGTTCCGGCAATGCCTGCAAACCCGAAAATCGCTGCGATGATCCCCGGAACCAAAAAGAATATAGCCCAAACCCAACCCTGCATCTTCCGCCTCCTTTATTCAATCTGATAACGCGGCGAATTGGATTGGAAACTAAGTAGTTTATTCTTCTTGTCAATTTACCGGCTTTAGCTTTAGCGAAAGAAGCGAAAAAGCTAAAAGCTTCGATTGAATAAATCTTCGTCAATCAGGCTTTGATTGCTTCATACGTCCTGAGAGGCGGTATGTTGGCCAGTTCGTATTTGGAGTTCACGACCGGGAAATACTTCTTCAGGTGGGTCTTAAGGTGATTGTTGGTCTGAAAACAGGTCTGGTAAACGAGGAATTTCCCGCCTTTTTTCAGCGCCCTATGAGTATTGTAGAGAATCCTGTGCTTCAAATCATGATCCAGGAAAGAAAAGGGGATTCCCGAGATTATGTAATCGGCCTCCGCTTCTTTGCACATTCTCAGGGTGTCGAGCACATTCTCGCAACTATCCTGCACCAGAACCACCCTGGGGTCGTTGATTTTTCTTTCGAGAATGGAATTGAAATTCCGGTTTCTCTCGATGAGAATCAATCGCGAGTCTTCTCCCATTTGATGCAGCAGGTATTTTGAAAAAACGCCCGTTCCGGGGCCATACTCCACGATAAGTTTGTTTTGGCTGAAATCTATCTTGCTGCAGACCTTCTTTACGCCGACTGAGGAAGTTGGTGTAATCGAAGCTATATTTTTGTCTTTGATAAAATTCATTATGTATACAAAAGTATCCATCCGGCAACTCCTATAGCGTCTACTCTAAATTGGCGAAGCATTGAAAAGAGGGGCCTCGGCGGGCAAAAAAAGGAAGCTTTTCATTTTTCTCCTTCAGGTCCGCGACTTTAATCCCCTCTCCGAGAATGATCAAAAGTCGTTTGAGGCTATTTCCGACCGGTTCGTGGCTGTTTGACCGGTATTTAGCCCTACGTCCCATCATTCGAAAATTATCGTTGAAGTCCGCAACTTCGGCGGTCCTTATAGCAGCAATCCGGTGATTATGAAACTGAATAACGTATTTGAACACATTTTAATTTAAGTGCAAGTTCGTCAGCAGAAAAGGAGAAGGAACTCCATGTTCACTCAGTGAATTAAATTCAGGTCTCTCGACCCCGGTCCCTGACCGTGGTATAAGGGGTCGACTCAACGAACAGTGAGCAGTGACAGTGAGCAGTGAACAGAAAAAACGTGTTCGCTGCCTTAAAAGGGGCCGATATGGGACAGGATCGCCGCCGTCCGCGCTGGAAAATCTTGAACGAACGCTCACCGGCAACGGTCCCGGACGTTATAGACATCATTCTTCAAAACCGCAATCTCGATCCCCTCGCCATTAATGGAGAACTCGAAGACCTTTCCGAACACCTCTGCATCCGCGGCATGACCGAGGGCGCCCGTTTGCTGGCAATGCACATGGTGAATGGAAACAAAATAGTGGTGGTTGCCGACTATGATTGCGACGGAATTACATCTGCCGCCCAGATCGCTCTCTTTTTCCAGGAGAGCGGTTATCAGAATTTCATCGTCCTCATTCCGTCGCGGGCCGAAGGCTACGGCATACCAGAGCGCGCCGTGTCGGAGAACCCGGATGCAAAAGTTTTCGTCGCTCTGGATTGCGGCACGCTGGATCTCAAACCGGTCCGGCTGGCGTGTTCCATGGGCGCCGACTGTATAGTGATCGATCATCATGAAGTGCCGGCTTCCGGGCTGGCGCCTGCTTCCGTATACATAAATCCCAAGCACCCTGAATGCGGCTCTTCTTTCAAGGAGTTCTGCGCGTCAGGGTTGACATTCATTTTTCTGGCCAGCTTGAGGCGCGCCTTACGAAGCGTCCAAACCAGCCTGTGCCTTCCTGCCCTGGGTGGGAAATACCTGGCTCTCGCGGCAACCGGAACGGTCGCCGACCTCGTGCCTCTGGTGTCGGCAAACCGGATTCTTGCCCGAAGCGGCCTTCGCAATCTTAACGCAAATAGCTGCGCGCCCCTTTCATGCCTGGCCGCTGCCGCCGGTTTGACCGGCAGGACCTTGACTGCGGGCCACATCGGCTTCTATCTGGGGCCTCGCATCAATGCTGCGGGCCGAGTCTCGGAGGGGCAGATCGCCTACGATCTGCTGACCTCCAGCGAGCCTTCCACGCTGACCCGGCTGGCGCGGGAACTGGAGGGCCTCAATGCGCAAAGAAGGGCGCAGGAGGAAAAGATAGTAAGGGAGATTGCCGCCCGTCTGGCCCAAAGTCCTCCTACCGGAAGGACTTTGGTTATGGGGGGTATCGACTGGCAGCCCGGGGTCGTCGGTATTGCTGCCTCAAGGGTCCAGCAGGAGCTCTGTTACGCCCCTGTGGTGATACTTTCCATAGACCAATCCACAGGGATTGCGAGAGGTTCGGCCAGGAGCATTCCGGGTTTCGACATACACGGCGGGCTTTCGATGTGTGCAGAGTTGCTTATTAAATGGGGAGGGCACAAAGCGGCCGCCGGTCTCACAATTGCCGCGGAACGAATCGGGGAGTTCACAGACCGGTTCGAAGAAGTCGCCCGTCAGTATCCGGCAGAAATTTTCGTCCAGCATGGAAAAGTTGATCTGGAATTACCTTTGGCCCTTGTTGGATACAAACTGGTCCAGGCCCTGGAGGAACTCGAGCCTCACGGCATGGGCAACCCGGCCCCTGTTTTTGCCCTGCGCGGCGCGCGGTTTAACTCTGTAAAGGTTTTCGGAAAAGAAAAAAACCACCTGAAACTCGAACTCAATAACGGATTGGAAGCAATCTGGTGGCGAGGTGCACAACGCTTCTCCGCATTGTCGGACCATAAAAAAATCTGCCATGGATCTTCCCCGGGGCAGACAGTGGATATGGTTTTCAACGTAGGCTGGAACGACTTCCATAAAAAGACGATGCTTGAAATAACGGACCTCGGAAGACTCTTTTGAACGGAGGACGCAAGGAGAATAGAGAAATCTGTCCTCAGGCTGCACTGCCTTGTTCGAGTGCCTGGATCTGCTGTTGCCTTTTCCTCATCTTTTCGTAAATTTTCTCTTGCAGCCTGACAGCGCTGTCTCCCCTGGCCTTTCTCACCATGCTGGCCGACCTGAGTATGGATGTCGGATCTCCCATATCGGCAATCTGCTGGGCGCAAAGACTAGCCTTCTTGAAATCCTCGATCACCTGGTACTCCTCATTCGGAATAAAAGATTCAAGCAGTACGTATGCGATTTCAAGCTTGCGCCGCAGATCACTCTCTGGATCTTCGGCAAGCTCATTGAGAATAGCGCCCCCTATTTGCTCTTTCGAAAAGGGAAGTTCGCAGTCGACCGCCACGGATACCCTCACATTTTCCAGCACCTTCAGGTATGCGCAAATAATACGGCATCTTGCCTCCTGTGTCCGGTCAGGGGAAAAGCCGTAGAATTCTCCTTCCTCTGACGGGGCACCCTTGACAAAAACTTCGGGGTGCTTGAAGGCACTTGTGGCTGAAAAATGGCCGTTGCAGATTTCCATCGCAAACTCCTGGTGTAAAAAAACCAGTGAAAAAATAGGAGTGATCAGGGATTGGCTCGATATGCTAAGCCCAAGCAATTTACGGAACTATACTCCGATCTTGAAGGAACAAAATACGGCAAATACCCTATTCGGCAGGTAGGTGTTACGGTATTTGAAAGGCTTGATCGATACATAACGGTCAGTCGCAAGTGGATAGCCGCAGGGGAAAAGCTTTTTCTGACTACCGGCCACTATAAGCCGGAATTGACTGGCGTTTGGATCGAATACTAAAGAAAAGGAGAGTCAGGAAAGGAGGAGGAAGGGAACCTGACTCTCCAAGGAGGAAAGAGTGATCTTTCCAAACGAATTATAACCTCATCGTCAATAGCCGGTGTTTGAGGAGGAAAGCGGAGAAAAACAGTGGCACACTTCCTTGGTTATTCCAACTTTGTCAGGTAGGCATCCCTGGTCAGCCAAAGCTCCTCTATCCGGTACATGTGCCAGAAATCATGCATAAGAGTATGCCTGGCAAGAATGTAGAGGGAATAGCTCTCATACTCAGGGTGGGTCGCTCTCTTATGCCACATGATATCGCGGGCGCTTTCAAGCAAATCGATTTCTTTATTCCGGCAGAGCGCAAAATTATCGAGGGCATCGGACACGCTCGAATAGACGGTCCTTACCGGCTCATCCCCTCCATCTTCGGGAATGCATGGTACAAACTCAGGCCGGTCCTCATCCATGAATCGTTGAAAACGATCCAGCAACATCGGTTGAACCTCAGCCAGGTGACTTACATGTTCGGCGATCGTCCAGAAGCCTTCGCCTCTCCGCGAAAATATTCTTTCTTCAGGAATGGATTTTACAAATTCAGACAAAATCCCGGGCGCCCGTTTGAGTCCTTCCAGCAAATCTATTTTGTCCTGCATCTTTTTTCTTCTCCCCTCTGGTTACTACAGCCCAATAGTCGTTATAATTTTTGGATAAGGTATAAAAATGAAGGGACGAGGATTTTAGTTTTTAGTTTAAAAAATTCTCTTTTGATCCGGCTCTTCCATTCTGGATTTTTCGAATTTATTAAAGGTGAAAAGTAAATAGAACCCTTATGGAAAGGGTGGTCGAAATTGTTTTCAATTAGCTTCAAAAACGATTTTATATGTCCAGCAGGGAGGTCAGCCCCGAAGACAAAATTTGACGTGACCTCAATCTGATCATATCTTCTATTGATTTCGATAATCTTTGCAAATGCTCTTTTAACATCATTCGTGGTAATGCTTTTCCTCAGTTTGTCAAGGGTATCCTGATCCGTTGACTCAAGTCCTATATTGATATAGGTTTTGAATGGGAGACTATTTAGGCGATCAAATGTCATATAGTCGGCATTTATTATGGAATCCACACTGCCAAACATAAATAGATTGGGTGCATCAAGATTTGAATTATCAAGGTTAAGTTCATCAAATGCATATCGTGCAGCGAATTCCAGCAGATCGATAGAAGAATTGAGGGCATCATGCTGGCCCAGGAATAAAGAGTTGTAGTTTGAGATATCCGTTCTAAAAAAGCATTTCAGGTCCCTTACCTGTTCTTTTATATTTAAGCGTGAACGTTCTTTAAAGTCAAAATGTGATTTTACCCTGCAAAAACCGCATCTGTACAGACATCCGTCTGCTATAATTATTGGGATCACATCATAATCCACATGTCTGGCATCAGGGGGGAGCACTGTTATTTCGTCTCCAATTATCTCATATATTCTGCCTGATTTCCTATGGAGTTCGGATGGTGAGTTTGATATTATCAGGCTAAGAAAGTCCCTGATGCTTTTGGGAATGGAACCGATATTTAATTCAGTTAACCTCTTATGAAATAGCCCCCAGTCTTTGATCGCTGACATTACTGCGGTGTCACAGAATGGGTCGAACGAATTTATATTGTTGCTCGGATATGAAAGGCACGGGAGATAGTACTCTCCGAAACAGTCATAAACGCCGTCATAGCCGCCTGTTGAGTAATATACCCAGTCGTTCGTTACGGTCCGCTTAAGCCATTCTGAAGGGTGAGGCCAGTCTTTGCCCCTGCCGTTGATGAATTTCAATTCTCCGCTCAGGTTGAATTGAAAAACATATTCGGGAGTTTTTATATCGGCGAAGCGTCCGTATCGCAAAGGATAGCTGACCTTGGAGTAGGCATGAGCCCCTTTTTTGTCGATATTTATGTGAAGGTTGCCTATTTCAATGGTTTTAGAAGACAAATTGTTCCCCTCCATGTACCCTCGGCCGATCAGCGCCCGACCGCGTTCGCTCATTTATCTTTTTTCCATTGAGTTGAACAAGCATCGAATTTGGCCGGCTCTGCTTTTCGCTTCATTTTCGGAATTTAGTCGACTAGTGTAAAGAAAAAATGCGGAATATTATTGATCACTTTCTCGAGCCACGTGACGATTATGTGATTAATACTTAAACTGCTTGAAGGTGACAGTCGCGGAGCGATTATGAACGAAGATGAAGCAGCGTCCTGTGTGGTTTTCGGGCAGGGGGGGAACGTTTCTCCCAAGGAGTTGGAGTACTGCATTGCCCTGCGGGTGAGAGAAAAAAAGGAAAGCTACAGGCGATATGGCTTTGAGCGCTCGCAGGAAGAGGCGTTCGCAACCTTTTTCGATCTTGCGCAGGAATTCACCACGATAGAGAGCCTTTACCAGATTAGCGCGGCTGTGCCCAAAGAGTTCTTCGACCTGGACAGCAGAATATACGTGTTAGAACCAAAGAAATCTCAACTGGAACTGGTCTGCACCAGCAGGAGGGGTCTCATTGAGCCTCGTGAGCGCAACAATCACAGGGCTGTATTGGTTGAGAGTCCCGTGGAGGCTGAAGATTCGTGGTTTTTTCCCATCCGGGGCAACCAAGCGCTTTTGGGCACGCTTCCCTTTTTCGCCCACAGCGCTATCCTTGGCCTTTTTGAAGTGCTTCCGAAAGAAAGAGTTGATGAGCGCAAACAGTTTTTCCTGGAAAAATTCACGAATCGGATCGGATACAACCTGCACCAGAAGCTTTTGGTCAAGCAGAACATCGATCACATCAAGTTCATAAATCAGCTCGTATCCGATATCGAACACAACGTCATCACCCCCAATCTTTATTACAAGCTGTTTCTGATCCGGCTCAAGAAGATGATCGAAAACTACAAAAATATAGAAAATCTCGCCCTGAAGGTGGTAGAGACTTCCTCTGTCTGCGGAGCCATTGCGCAGTCTTTGCAAAATGCTGCGGAAATCCTCCACGATACAAACTGTGGGCTTCAGGCCGAGTATTCCGCCCTTACCAAGCACTACGAGCACACCAGCCTTTTTCTGGAAACCCTTTTCCGCAAGGACCATTTTCAAAAGGGCACATACGTGCTCAGAAAGCAGTCATGTAATTTCCGCACCGAGATAATCAAGCCGCTGATCGATCGATATGCCGGCGAGTTTGAGAGAAAAGGGATCATTGTCGACGACCGGATTGAAAATGTGCCTGACGAACAGGTGACGCTCTTCGTGGACAAGGGGCTGATATCTCAAGTTTTTGATAACTTTTTTTCAAACGCGCTCAAATACTCCGGGGAAGGAATAGACGAATCGGGACGGCTCGTGAGGCTTTTCTCCTTGAATCGGCAGATCATACAGGATGCCTTCGGAGAGGATAAACCGGGCGTGCGGTTCAATTTCTTCACGTCGGGAAAGCCCCCAGGTATTCGAAGAGGGTTTTCGCGCCGGCGGCAGTGCGGAGAAGGGAAGCGGGCACGGGCTTCATTTTGTAAAGACCGTAGTCGGGATTCATGGCGGTACGGTGGGCTGCACGCCCCAATCCAACGGGAATTTGCTCTATCTCGTTTTGCCGTTCAAAAAGGAATAGACTCCCCTCTGCGCCACTGGCCAGCGGGTGACGAGTCCAAGACCCTTCTAACACTATGGACCTTTTTGCTGAGGATAAAGATGAAGAAGCGGGTTCGCAAAAAAACGCATCGAAGTGAATTCACTGAGTGGGGACGGCAACTAGTCATCACACGAAATCGGAAAGATGGATTTGACGAATTCCTTGACTCCTTCATTGAGCAAGTCGTCGAAGCCAACGGATGTTACTGTGGCGGCGGTGGAAAGGAAGACAAGCTCGATGTCGTAGTGGAGCTTGGCCGACGCTCGGATGAACTCGCTGCCAAGCTGAAGGCGATCACGGCATGGCTCGATGCTCGAACCGATGTGCAGGGTTGGAGGATGGGTGAGGAATTTGACGTCTGGTACGGGAACTTCCATGATATAGGGGACGAGACCGAACAAGCGGCGCCAGCCGATGCTAATAAACCGGGCGAGACCTAGAGGTTTTGATCCGATATTGACCTTTTGTCTCGATGGGGTTACCTCTTTTGCGCTGACGGGGAACATTCGCTCTGAAGCGTTTTGGGTGGCTGGTTATTGAGCCAGGCTTCTGTAATTCCTTGCGGAGCTTAATTTGAAGTAGATTAATTGCAATCTGGTGGTTATAATAATTACGCCTGCCGTTCCTGGAGCAAAATTTTATTCAGATTATAAGTAGATCGACCCGATATTACTCTTAAGATCAAGAGGAAGGTGGGGTAAGGAGGAGTTTTAATGGCAAGGAAACGTGACGACAGAGTAGGCGAGCTTAGGTGTTCATTTTGTGGAAAAAGTCAGGATGAAGTCAAAAAACTGATTGCCGGTCCTACGGTTTATATCTGCGATGAATGCGTAGAGCTCTGCAATGACATCATTGCCGAGGAGTATGAGAGGGAGGGGGCGGCACGGGCCACCCAGATTCCGAAGCCCGCTGGAATCAAGCAAATCCTTGACCAGTACGTAATCGGTCAGGATCGGGCGAAAAAAGTCCTCTCGGTGGCCGTTCACAATCATTACAAGCGCATTGAGCTGAAGGTCGACAAAAACGAAGTTGAGCTCCAGAAGAGTAATATCCTGATGATCGGTCCCACCGGTTCGGGCAAAACTCTTCTTGCGCAAACCCTTGCCCGCATTCTGAATGTACCCTTTACAATAGCCGATGCCACAACGCTTACCGAAGCGGGTTACGTTGGCGAAGATGTGGAAAATATACTGGTAAGTCTGATCCAGGCTGCCGACTACGATATCGAGAAGGCCTCGAAGGGAATAGTCTACATAGATGAAATAGATAAGATCGCAAAAAAATCCGACAGCCCTTCGATCACCCGAGACGTTTCGGGAGAAGGCGTGCAGCAGGCGCTTCTAAAAATCCTTGAAGGCACTGTGGCCAACGTGCCCCCCAAGGGGGGACGGAAACATCCGCAGCAGGAGTTCATAAAGATCGACACAACAAACATTCTTTTCATCTGCGGCGGGGCCTTCAACTATCTTGAAAACATCATCCGCACCCGAGTCGGGGTCAAAGGTATGGGGTTTGGCGCCGAGATCCGGAGCAAGGATGAAAAGAGCATCGGTGAAGTGTTGCGGCGCGTTCAGCCCGAAGATCTGCTCAGGTTCGGGATGATTCCCGAGTTTGTCGGCCGTCTGCCGGTTATTGCGACCTTGAGCGAACTTACCGAAGACGAGCTGGTGTGTATTCTCACCGAACCGAAGAACGCTCTGGTGAAGCAGTACAAGAAGCTTTTCGAGTTGGAGAACGTACGGCTGCGCTTTAACGACGGAGTGCTGCGGTCGATCTCCAAAGAAGCCATAAGGCGAAAATCGGGCGCGCGCGGTCTCAGGTCCATAATGGAAAATATAATGTTGGACATTATGTATGACCTACCGTCAAACCCCGAGATTCAGGAGTGCATTATAAACGAGGAAGTGCTTACCAAGAACGCACAGCCTTTGCTGCTCTACCGTGGGCAGGATCAGGAATCGGCCTGAGGGTCGAAAGGGTAGAGCAGGTTTTGGGTTAACTGAAAACCAAAGACTCAAAACTAAAAACTAAATGAGAGTGACTGGCAAAATGTTCAAATTAACACGCACAAAAGATGGACAGCAGAACAATCTTTTCACGATGCCTCTTCTGCCGCTCAGAGACATTGTGGTGTTCCCTTCGATGGTGGTCCCCCTTTTCGTGGGGCGTGACAAATCGGTGAATGCCCTTGAGAAGGCCATGGGCTCTGACAAGAAAATCTTTCTTGCCGCCCAGACCAAGGCCAAAACCGATACTCCCGGCGAAGGCGACATCTATCGCACGGGCACCGTCGCAAATATTTTGCAAATTCTTCGCCTGCCTGACGGGACAGTCAAGGTGCTGGTGGAAGGCGATTACCGCGCGAGGATAATCGGTTTTGTTCCTCACCCGGAACATTTCATGGTGCAACTGGAAGCGCTTGAGGAAACAGAGGAAAGATCCGTAGAGATCGAAGCTCTCATGCGGGGTGTGCGCTCCTCATTCGAAGCTTATTCAAAGCACAACAAAAAGATCACCCAGGAAATCCTGGACACGGTTGCAGCTATCGATGCCGCTTCCCGGCTGGCCGATACTGTTGCTTCTTATATGCCTTTCAAGCTTGAGACCAAGCAAAAGATGCTCGAGACTCTCAATGTTTTGCAAAGGATCGAGAAGCTCTTCGGGCATATCAGGTCGGAAATCGAGATCATCGAAACAGAGGAGCGCATCAAGGGCCGGGTCAAAAAGCAGATGGAAAAGACCCAGCGCGAGTACTACCTCAACGAGCAGATGCGCGCCATACAAAAAGAGATGGGTGAAAAGGACGATTTCAAGTCCGAGCTCGAAGAGCTTGAAAAGCGCATAAAAAGAAAGAAACTTTCCTCGGAGGCCGCTTCGAAGGTCCGCGCGGAGTTTAAAAAACTTAAAATGATGTCTCCGATGAGCGCGGAAGCCACCGTTGTGCGAAACTACATCGACTGGATACTTTCGCTTCCCTGGTATGAAAAGACCAAGGACAAGCTCGATATAGACGAAGCCACACGGATATTGGACGAAGATCATTACGGCCTGGAGAAGCCCAAGGAACGCATTATCGAGTACCTCGCCGTGCAGTCGCTCGTAAAGAAGATGAAAGGCCCGATTCTTTGTTTCGTAGGACCTCCCGGTGTCGGCAAAACCTCGCTAGCGCGTTCGATCGCCAGGTCGATGAACCGTAATTTCATCCGGCTCTCGCTCGGAGGGGTTCGGGATGAGGCCGAAATACGCGGCCACAGGCGGACTTACATTGGCGCCTTGCCCGGCAAGATTATCCAGAGCCTCAAGAAGGTGAAGAGCAACAATCCCGTGTTCTGCCTCGATGAAATCGACAAGATGAGCATGGATTTCCGTGGCGATCCTTCGGCGGCGCTGCTCGAAGTGCTCGACCCCGAGCAAAATTTTGCCTTCAATGATCATTACCTGGATCTCGATTATGATCTCTCGGAGGTCTTTTTCATCACCACGGCCAATACCCTTCATTCCATTCCTCCCCCTCTCCGGGACAGGATGGAGATTATTCAGCTTTCGGGCTACACCGAATTCGAAAAGCTCAACATCGCCCGGCAATTCCTGCTCAAAAAGCAGTCGAAGGCTAATGGCATAAGCGCGGAAAATATCGATTTCAGTGATGAAATCCTGCTCAGCATAATCCGGCACTATACCAAGGAAGCCGGAGTGCGGAACCTGGAACGCGAAATAGGGTCCGTGTGCCGAAAGGTGGCCAAGGCAGTAGTGCGCAACGGTCCCGAAACCAGGATGGAGCTTACGGGAGACCATATCCAGGAATTCCTGGGGATTCCGAAATTCCACTACGGGCGCGCCGAGGAACAAGACGAGATAGGCCTTGCGATGGGTCTTGCCTGGACTGAATTCGGAGGCGACATTCTCGGGATTGAAACCGCGACCATGCCCGGCAAAGGCAAGGTGACCATCACGGGAAAGCTCGGTGAGGTGATGCAGGAATCCGCTCAGGCGGCCCTGAGCTACGTCAGGTCGCGTGCAAAGCAGCTCGGACTCGACCCGGATTTCCATCAGAACCTCGATATCCATGTCCATGTCCCGGAAGGGGGCATCCCGAAAGACGGCCCGTCCGCAGGCATTACCATGGCCACCTCGATCGTGTCCGCTTTAAGCAAGATCCCGGTGAGAAGCGATATCGCAATGACCGGGGAGATTACTCTTCGGGGGCGTGTGCTGCCCATAGGCGGGCTGAAGGAAAAAATCCTCGCCGCCCACAGGGCGCTGATTAAAACGGTGCTGATCCCCAAAGAAAACGCCAAGGACCTCAAGGAGATTCCGGCCAAGATTCTCCAGGAGATAAATATCGAACTGATGACGCATATGGATGAGGTGCTCAAGCTGGCCCTGGCCCCCGAGTATGCGCTGAGGCTGTTCAAGGAGCCTGAAATAGAAGCCCCGGTTATCCTGCCAAAAGAACCGGCCGCTGACGAGATTCGCACCCATTGAGAAATAGAGGTCCTATAAGGCCTATAGGACCTCTATTTCGGCAATCCGCAACCCGTAAACCCGCAACTACGGGAATTATGTCCGCGGAAGCAAAACCGCTTGACATGAATGGGCAATTTCATTGATAATGGGAGGTCTTGGGACGCAAGGGGCAATGAGACCCTGTTCCGCACCAGTTTTTAGTTGTGAGTTTTTAGTTCCGGGGCAACCTGACTAAAACTCAAGCTATTGAGGGCGGGTAGCTCAGCTGGGAGAGCATCGGCCTTACAAGCCGAGGGTCACAGGTTCGAGCCCTGTTCCGCCTAATTTAGAATTTTTGTTTTTATAAGGGGTGGTAGTTAAGTTGGTTATAACGCCGGCCTGTCACGCCGGAGGCCGAGGGTTCAAGTCCCTTCCACCCCGTCAGAAAACAATAGAGTCCAGTCGATCAGGCTGGGCTCTTTTTTTATGTTGGTAATGGTGGATTAATGGTACAGTTACAATGTAACACATTGTATGACGGAGGCTAAGTATGCCCTTATCGGTAAGGCTTGATGCCGAGATGGAAAAGAAGCTCGAAGAGGTCGCTCATTCTTTGGACAGGTCAAAGGGTTGGGTTATTAGAGAAGCCATCCGCCATTATGTGGAAGAAATAGCAGACTACGACGTTGCCCTGGAGCGGTTGGCGGACCCTGCCGCGAAGCTCATAGACCACGAGGATGCAAAGCGTGCCCTTGGTCTGGTCGATTAAATGGGATAGTCGGGCGATAAAAGAGGTGGCGGAGATCCCTGAGGCTGACCGGAAGCGGATCGTTGATGCGGTTGAGAGGCTGGCGGCCGATCCGCTAAGAGGGAAACCGCTTAAAGGCCGCTGGGAGGGGCTCCGGCGGATACGGGTGGGCGTCTACAGAATCATTTACGCGCTGCGCAAGGCAGAACTCACGATTCTAGTGCTGCGGGTCGGGAGTAGAAGTGACGTCTATCGCTAGTGTTCCATTTAATGATTTTGCGTGAGGATTTGCGTGCGTCCACGCTGCATTTTGGATCAATTTCGATCATCCTGTATTCAGTCAAATCAATAGCTTATGGGTGAAGTGTTCCTCAAAATCGCTCTGTCACGCCGGAGGCCGAGGGTTCAAGTCCCTTCCACCCCGTCAGAAAATTAAAGGGGTTACGTGATGAACGTAACCCCTTTTGATTTCCTCCGTGAATTGTTCCCCCACACTATTTCCCGCACGCGGCCCGGAATCCTGAAGAGATTAAGAGCATTTACATGAATGAACCATAGAGGTTTTACGTCGATAATTTCTATCCCGCATGCGCCACGCTGATCATCCAACTCACCCCGAAGCGATCCTCCACCATACCAAAGCGCGGCGACCAGAATGTCCTGGTCAATGCCGTCAGCACTTGCCCACCGTCTGCCAGCGCGGCAAAAGCGTGTTCGGCATCGGCTTCGCTGGGAACTGAGAGTGAGAGTGAAAAGCCCTCGAAACTGGATTTTTCGGTTGAACAGCCGTCGGAGGCCATTACAAAGGTCTCCCCAATTCGGAAGCTGGCGTGCATGATCTTATTCTCGAAGCCGGGTGGAACGATACCGGGCTGAGGCGCTTCAGGACTATCTTTGAAGCGCATCATCATTTCGACTTCGGCACCGAGGGTCTTGCGATAGAATTCGAGGGCCTGTTCGCAACTGCCGTTGAAGAAGAGGTAAGGTTGAACCATCAGGCTTACGTTCTTTGTGTTCATAATATTCTCCATTATTAATGTTTGGCTCCTGTCCAGCCATGGACAAATTTCAAAATAGATCCTCAAACCGGCATTGCAACAGAGTACATTTAGGTCGGCGACGGCAATCGGGATATGAAGGCTTGAAATTAGGAGTGCATAAATCCGACCCACCTAATTATAAGGTGGTCATTTCTAATTGGATCTCGAATTCGTGGGGAAATATTTCCTTGTCGCCGGTGCGCACGGCAGGCCGAAAATTTACAAAGCAGAGGACGTGCTCACCATCGATTCGATCGGCCTGGAATTGGCCGCTCGGGACTTTTTCGTCTCCTGAGCGCTGAGGATGTTTAGCCGACTCCTCCGGAATGCCCCGCGATCGATTTTCTCACCCAAAGCCCGCACCCAAACTCACTCAACCACTTAACTCAAGCCTCTAGAGCGCTCGCCTCATGATTTGAACCAAGTTCACCGATTCTCCACAAAACTGACACGAATCTGTAATCTAATCTTAATAAAGTCACTCTGGCCTTGTCTGCCGATAATGCTAACCAACCGACATTGATACGACTGCATAAGATGTCAGGCGCCGGATTTGCGTACCGGGCGCCTTGGGTGTTTCGAATATCCGATACCCGTACTTCAGAGAGCCGCTGCGCCGGCAGTTTTTTTCGCGGCAAGCGCTCTCAAAAGGAACAGAACAAAATTATGGCGCAGCAGCAGGAACTTGAAAGAATCAAGAGTATCATCTGGAGGCGAAAGGGTTGGGTTCTATGGCCGTTTATTTCCCTGTCTGCTTTGGCAGGGGTGATTTCTCTTGTGTTACCCAACGTTTATAAGTCGACTGCGACCGTTCTGATCGAGAACCAGCAGATACCGTCGTCCCTGGTGCCCTCCACCGTCACTACCTACGCTCAGGAGCGGATTCAGTCCATAGCTCAGGAGGTCACATCCCGTTCAAAGGTCCTGAAGCTCGTGGAAAAGTACGGCCTTCTTCCCGATAAGGCAAAAAAACTGACTACCGAAGAACTGGTTGATCAAATCCGCGGTAGAATCTCACTTAAAACGATCAATGCTGAAATCAACAAAGAGAATGCGAACGTGCCGGTGCTTCTAACCATTGCGTTCAGCCTCTCTTACGAGGATGAGAACCCTAAGACGGCCCAGGCTGTGGCAAATGAGGTAGTCTCCTTTTACCTGGAAAAGAACCTTGAGTCGCGCGAGAAGACCGCTCGGGGCACCACCGAATTTTTGACCGAGCAGTTGAAGCTGGAAAAAGCGCACATGGATGAGCTGCAGACCAAGCTCGCGGCATTCCAGAAAGAGAACCTGGAGGCGCTTCCGGAGTATACCACCCTCAATATGCAGAAATTGGAAAGGCTCAACCAGCGCATCACCGACGTAGACATGCAGATTCGTTCAATCGAAGGACAGCGCTCGGTTCTCAAGGGGAGCCAGGCAATGTTGGACCCCTATGCAAGCAGCTCGAACTCCAAAGTGATGACTCCATCGGAGCGGTTGCAGCAGGTCCAGTTGGAACGCGATACGGCATTGTCGAAATATTCAGCCGGCCATCCTTCCGTAGTAGCAAAAGACCAGGAGATTGAGCTTCTGAAAGCGGAAAATAAAGGGGGCCTGGGATACGATCAGACCATGGACAAGCTCAGGGACGCCGAAGCCAGGCTGGCCAACCTCAAATCCACCTATACCGAAAAACACCCCGAGGTGCAAAGCACCGAACGTGAAATAGGGAGGTTAAAGGCGCAGTTGGACGAGTTGCAGAAAGAAAGCCACGCAGGTGTCAAGACCCCGGCGCCGGCGCCGGCGACCAATCCGTCCTATATCACCCTGCAGGCCGAGCTGGAGAAGCTCTCCGTTTCCATTTCGTCTCTTCAGGCAGAAAAAAATCAGATGGAAAAGGAGACCCAAGACCTCCTGAATAAGCTGCATGCCATGCCCCAGGTGGCGAAGCAGTCTTCCGAGATGGAAACGGAATACCAAACCACCAAGAACAATATCAATACGATACAGCAAAAGCTGCTGGCCGCAAAAGTTTCCCAGGGCATGGAAGAAGAAAAGAAGGGTGAATCTTTTCAAGTGGTTGAGCCGGCCTTTCTGCCGGAAAAGCCTGCCAAGCCCAATCGCATGGCCATAATGCTGCTCGGAACCTTCCTTTCGCTTGGGTTGTCGATTGGAGCGGCTGCCGCGCGGGAGTTTACGGACAAGAAAATCCACGATCCGGAAACTCTTCTGAAAATAAGCAGATTTCCCATCATTTCGACCATCCCGGAAATAATAACCGAGGAGGAAGTGGCCGAAATGCGGAAGCGAAAGAGGATCATCGGGGTCGTGGGCATATTCTGCGTTATCGGCTGTGTTTTGGCCTTTCATTTTTTCGTAATGGACCTGGATATCTTTAACGCCAGGATGTCTCGTTTTGTTGAAAGGAAAATTCCGTAAACAAAGGTGAATGGGTGAATGGGTAAGTCTGGAAAAAACCAAGGGGCCTGGATCTTGTGAGGATTGATATGCAATGGCTTAGGCGAATTATGGGCAACGGAGAAGAACGCTGCGGCTGCGAGAACCCGGCTATGAAGTTTTCACAACCGGGATGTTCGGGCCCTGTTTATTCCAGGACAAAAGTAGTCCCGGTCTCATCAGGGGCATTATCGAAGAACAGGGTCGTAATGGATGAAGACAACCAGGTTGCCGAGCAATTCAAAATCCTGAGGACGATGCTTTTCAATAGAACCCGTCCCAAGGGGTGGACAACCGTCCAGATCACGGGCTTCGATCCGGGTGAAGGCAAGAGTCTTGTCGCAGCGAATCTTGCGATCAGCTTGGCCAGGGATTCGAGGCAGACAACCCTGCTGGTGGACCTCGATTTTAGAAATCCCACCCTCCACAACCTGCTCGATCTGGGGCCCGAAACGCCCGGTTTGATTTCTTATTTCGCCGGAGAAAAAGGACTTGAAGAAATTTTGATAAATCCCGGGATCGATAAACTAACGGTCCTCCCGGCCGGGGGCAGAACTTTGCAGGCCCCGGAACTGATGGGCTCCCCCAAAATGGAAGCTTTGGTCAGGGAGCTCAAAGAACGGTACAAGGATCGGTATATCATATTTGATACACCTCCCATGAACGCATTTCCCGACGCACTCGTCTTCTCGGAGTACGTGGATTCCATAATTCTGGTGGCAAGGGCCGGCCACACTCTCCGTACCAGCGTTGAGAACACAGTGAACCTTGTTCCCCGTGAAAAAGTACTCGGCATGGTCTTTAACGGCGTCAAATCAAAAGACTTGCTGGGCGAATACAAAGGGAAAGCAAATTGAGATGGTGAGAAATCCATAATTTTAGATTTTAGATTTTAGATTGGATGATCAAGTCCTAACCAGAAATTCTGCAATCATAAATCCCAAATCCCAAATATTTGGGGGATTGAGGCATTAGCGACTATGAATATGACCGTACGTATACTGACATTTCTTCTTTGCTTTCCTCTCCTGCTTGGTTTTTTGGGCTGCAGCAGCAACGAGGAAAAGGCCGCAAAATATGTCACCCGGGGGGACCGGCTGATGGAAACCGGCGATACGATGCGGGCCGTCCTTGAGTACAGGAACGCCTTGCAGCTCGATCCAAAGTGCAAGGCCGCTCATTTTGCCCTGGGAAAAGCCCTGCTGGCCCGGAAAGAATATCTTGGGGCCTATCGCTCACTGAACGAGGCCCTGGAGTTGGACCCCAATCTGGATGAAGCCAGGCTCGAGGTGGCGGGTCTTCTTTACCCGAGCCAGCCGGAGAAGGCCCTGGAAGAGATTTCCAAAATCCGGGACCCCGCGCGTTTCGAGCACAAAATCGGTGTTGTCAGGGCATCGGCTTTCATTGTTCTCAAGCAGCACCAGCAGGCGATTGAAGCGTTAAAAAAAGTCAAAGACGCTGAAACGAGCGCTGAGGTCCAGGGGTTGCTGGCGATTTCCCTGCAGGCGACAGGAGATTTCAAAGCGATGGAAGAAGCAGCAGTTAAAGCTTCTCG
>OMOE01000098.1 GCA_900290365.1 Syntrophobacter sp. SbD1
AATTTTCGCTGCTGCTGTCTGAGGGATCTCATCTTTTCGCGCCCTAATCCTGTCAATCCTGTTAATCCTGTCTAAAGCTTATCTTTGCGTTCTCGCCACCGACGCGCAGAGAAAAATCAAAATCCTGGACAGGATTAACAGGATTTACAGGATTCAAAAAACAACCGATTTGTGAGGCCACAGGCCAGTCTATGCTAGCGGGAAATTTTCGCTGCTGCTGTCTGAGGGATCTCATCTTTTCGCGCCCTAATCCTGTCAATCCTGTTAATCCTGTCTAAAGCTTATCTTTGCGTTCTCGCCACCGACGCGCAGAGAAAAATCAAAATTCTGGACAGGATTAACAGGATTTACAGGATTCAAAAAACAACCGATTTGTGAGGCCACAGGCCAGTCTATGTTAGCGGGAAATTTTCGCTGCGGCTGTCTGAATGATCTCATCTTTTCGCGCCCTAATCCTGTTAATCCTGTCTAAAGTTTATCTTTGAATTTGGGAAAATGGTTATATGCCATGCTCGTTGATAAACTCTAACGTCCGTGTTTCCGACCAATACTCATTTTGATCGTTGAAGGAAACGAAGCCAACGTGTCCGCCATTGGGTGGTGTTTCCAGGTATAATTGCGAAGCTGATTCAGCTTGGGAAAAAGGAAAGCAGGAACGAGACAATAACGGATCGTCAAGTGCATTAAACAGTAGTGAGGGTATTTTTATGTTTGCCAAATATGGAAGGCAGCTGCTCTTATAATAGTAATCATAAGCATCTTTAAACCCATGTGCCGGCGCCGTATAAGCAGAATCAAAATCAATCAAAGTTTTAATTCTGTTAACATGGTTTGGAAGTGAACCAGGAAATAATTGCTTTTTAATACGCAGTTTTTCACGAAGCATTAGCAGAAAACGCATGGTGTAGATGCGATTTGAACGCATTCCCATTTTCTGCACAGCTCCCGCTAAATCACAGGGCACGGAGATCCCTACGGCTGCTGAAACATATGGGGCGATCTCGATGCCTTGCTCGCCAAGAAATTTCATTAGCATATTTCCGCCGGCGCTGAATCCTATCATGGCGATTTTCCGGCTATTCGCTTCTTTAAGAACGAACTGGAGGACAGTGTTCAGATCTTGCGTATCGCCGCAGTGATAAGAACGGAGGTTCTTATTAGGCTCTCCGCTGCACCCCCGAAAGTTCCAAACAACAGCGTTCCAGCCATTACGTATCAAGGCTTGCACCATGCCCAAGACGTACGATCGATGGGAATTTCCTTCCAGCCCGCAGCTTATGATCGCCGTTCGATCCGATCCAACCATACAAGAGTCAATATCGAGAAAGTCATCGTCGGAAGTGATGAGTCGCTTCCGCTGGTAATTGACATCGGGTACTCTACGGATGTTTGAGAAAATGGTTTGCAAATGTCCATTGGCGAAAAAGGGCGGGGGCGAATAACTCGAAAATTTCAGTACGGGCAATGTTGCACCATCCAATGAGGTGATCAAGAGGCTCTCGGTGTGGAATTCCAACCGAAGCCACTTTCATAAACGATATCTGATAGTTTGTGCCAAAGTCCACCAAAATTTGCTGTTCCGCAGAGAGCGCAGAGAAAAAGCCTTTTAGACAGGATTAGCAGGATTTACAGGATTAAGAAACAAGTATTGCGATGGGCTTAATCCTGTAAATCCTGGTTAAGCATGTTAAATAATCAGTTAGTGTCCATCCGGAAACTCCGGATGTGACACTTACAGTTTCCAATTCGGAAAAGGACCCTTTCCGGATGGAAACCAGCTAGATGAGGTGTGCAGATGACGGCCACTTTGATTTTTGCGATATTTGTCGTTGGCTGGGAAGTCTTCTGGTGGATGGCGGGTGTTCGGCCCATCGGTCCGCTGCGGCTAAAAAGGATGCTTCAGGGGTCCGGAGGGGACAAGCCGTTCCTTGTAGACGTGAGGACCGCCGCCGAATTCAAGCTTTTCCACATCGACGGCGCTCAAAATCAGCCCGGCCTGCTCTTCGATCCCGGCTCCCTGGACTCGCCTGACAAGGATAGGCCCCTGGTAGTGGTCTGCCTTTCCGGTCACCGTTCGCCCGTAGTTGGAGCCAGGCTGAAAAAGCAGGGATTCAAGAAAGTTTACTACCTTTCATGGGGAATGCTAGCCTGGATCGTGTCCGGGGGGCGGGTCAAAAGACATTAGGGTCCACCCCAGTGTTTCCGAGTGGACCCTAATTCCTAATTCCTAATTGCTCTTAGCGTATCCTATCTTCCGCGCCGCCTCGGTAATTACATCGAGCGATGCCGGATCTTCGATGGTTGCCGGAGTGTTGTATTTTTGATTATCGGCAATTTTTCTCATGATCCCGCGAAGAATCTTTCCGGACCTGGTCTTGGGGAGCCTGGAAACCTCGGCTGCGCTCTTGAAACAGGCGAGGGGACCGATCTGATCTCTCACCATTTGCACCAGTTCTTTCGCAATTTCACTGCCGCTTCGCCCCACATTGTTTTTAAGGACAAAGAAGGCGATGGGGACCTGCCCCTTGAGCTGGTCTTCCGCACCGATGACGGCACATTCGGCCACGTCCTGATGCTGTGCGACGATTTCTTCCATGGCCCCGGTCGAGAGCCGGTGTCCTGCCACATTGATGACGTCATCGACCCGGCCCATGATGTAGACATATCCATCATCGTCGAGGTAGCCGCCGTCCCCCGTGAAGTAATATCCAGGAAAAGCGCTGGTGTAGGATTCATGAAACTTCTGGTCGTTTTCCCACAAAGTGGGAAGATTTCCAGGAGGCAGAGGAAGCTTTACGGTAATGATGCCCTGCTCGTTTGGACCGAGTTCTTTGCCTGTTGAGGAATCAAGAATCTTGATGTCATATCCCGGCACCGCTTTGGTTGCCGATCCGGCCTTGATCTCGAACAATTCCAGTCCGCGGAAATTGGCGGAAATAGCCCATCCGGTTTCGGTTTGCCACCAATGGTCTATGACGGGGACTTTGAGCAAATCCGTCGCCCAGTAATAGGTGTCGGGGTCGGTTCTCTCACCGGCCAGAAACAGGGTTTCGAAGCAGGAGATATCATATTTTTTCAGATATTCGCCCTTGGCGTCCTCGCGCTTTATGGCCCTGAACGCAGTGGGGGCGGTAAAAAGCGCTTTGACCTTATGCTCAGAGATAACACGCCAGAATGCGCCCGGATCGGGAGTTCCCACCGGTTTACCTTCATACATGATGGTCGTGGCGCCCAAAAGAAGCGGGGCATAAACTATGTAGGAGTGTCCCACGACCCAGCCCACGTCGGAAGCCGCCCAGAAGACGTCGCCGGGATTGATTCCATAGATATGTTTCATCGACCATTTCAAGGCTACGGCATGGCCGCCGTTATCGCGCACTACCCCTTTGGGCACGCCGGTTGTTCCGGAGGTATAAAGAATGTAGAGCGGGTCCGTCGCCTTGACCCAAACGCAATCGGCGGGCTTGGCCCTTTCTTCCATTTCAACCCAGTCCAGATCGCGGCCGCCAATGAGTTCCGCCCGGCCCTGGGGTCTTTGAAAGATCACGCATTTTGCGGGCTTGTGGGAAGAGAGTTCGATCGCCTTATCCAGCAACGGCTTATAGTGGATGACTCTTTTAACTTCGATGCCGCAGGAGGCGGAAAGGATCACGACCGGCTTGGCGTCATCGATGCGCACCGCCAGTTCTTTAGGAGCAAAACCGCCAAAGACGACCGAATGTATGGCGCCCAGCCTAGCGCAGGCCAGCATTGCTATCGCCGCCTCGGGAATCATCGGCATGTAAATGACGACCCGGCTTCCCTTTTCAACTCCGAGTTCCTTTAACATGCCGGCGACTTTTGAAACTCTTGCCTTAAGTTCCGAATAGGTGAACTTCTTGACTGTATCGGTAACAGGGCTGTCGTAGATGAGCGCCGTCTGCTCACCCCTTCCCTGTTCGATATGCAGGTCCAGGCAGTTGTAGCAGGTATTGAGTTCCCCACCGGAGAACCACTTGTAGAAGGGTGGGTTTGAAGCATCGAGGACTCGTTCGAAAGGCTTCTTCCATGTTACCTCTTGAGCCGCTTTCCCCCAGAAGGACTCCGGATTCGTTATCGATTGGCTAAAAGCCTCGCTATACTTTCCCGCTGTCCCGCTTTCATGAATTTTCATTGAACTCTCCTCAGAGTGCAGACGAACCGGCCGATTATATGGAGGGCTTGAGGCGCGCAACTCGAGTACAACGCAGCCGGCCTCTGGATTAACAGAACATCAGCATTGAAGTCGATAAGTCGTGTCAGAAGTAAATCAAAGAAGCGATCCGAATCCGCACGTTCCCTAATGCCGCAAAATCATCAAGTCTTCACCTCCGTTCCAATCGAATTTCCAGGTTTTTGGAGCAGGTCAAATCTGAACAGGAAAATGCCCGTATCCCGTTTCGCCAAGGCTTTCCTGGATGGTCTTCCAGGTCGGGCCTGTATAGCATATTCTGCAATCCGAAAATAAGAATAATTCGTTCTTATTTTCTATCCGAAGACTTTTTCCCACGCCGAGCGTGAAAAGACACTGACAGGGGAAATCTCAGAGCATTCTTTCCGAGCCGTTAATAATCTTTTTCCCCGAAGACATAGATCTTTTATGGGCATTCCTAACCGAAAATCCAGTATGATGGTAGAGAACCCAAGGCCAACTTTAATACCCGGATGAAAGGGATGAGCGTGGTTGAATTCAAATGATTATTTTTGAACTCAAATTCGGATACTCACGGGATGCTTTTCTGGATCAACTCCCAACAGTTCCAGAGCCGCATCTGCAAGGAGCTCGACCACGCCGCACTGAGTATTAACGGCGCAACCCGGAGGATGTTGTGAATAATGGCATGCGTTCACTCTCATTCGCCGTGGCTGGAGTTGGATTCCTCGCCCTTCTTGCTTCAGCCCTATTTTTCTCCCAAACACATGGCCCCAAAGAACAGACCGGTCCTACCGAAAAGCCCGCATTCGCGATCTCGACGGACATGAGCCCTGTGCTGGTAAAATCGCCGGGGCGAAAGGTTTTCCAGGGAGCAGTGCCCCCACGTGACCCTCCAAGGATTATCGATCTAAAGCCGGAAAAGATTACCCACTCATTACTCAGCGGACATCTTCAAGTGCTATGGCCAGAGAAAATCCTGGCTGTCGAACTGCGAGGGCTATGTCTAGAAACCGATCATCCCGTAGACCTGCGTGGTCGGAGTCAGCCTTCACTTGAAGTCGTCGAAGAATGGAGACGCGTCTTATGATCAGGCTGCTGGTAGTGGACGACAAAGAAGAGAGCCTTTATATGCTGCAGGTTCTGCTGGCAGGCAACGGCTATGAGGTAGCCACGGCACGGCATGGTGGCGAAGCTCTCCTCAAAGCTCACCAGGCGCCACCGGATCTGGTCATTTCAGATTTGCTCATGCCCGTTATGGACGGCTTCACACTCATGCGGTTGTGGAAGGCGGACGAGCGCCTTAACCGCATTCCATTTGTGGTCTATACCGCCACCTACACCGATCCCAAAGATGAACGTCTTGCTCTGGACATGGGTGCTGACGCCTTCATCATTAAACCCGCCGAACCGGAGGTGTTCATCGCCCGGATTAGAGAAGTCCTCGGGCAGGCAGAGGCTGACAAACTGAAGCCCCCGAGCGTACCCGCTGATGAAGAAAAGGTGATTCTCAAAGAATACGCCGAAGTCCTTGTACGCAAACTCGAAAAAAAACTGCTGGAAGCCGAGCAGGCGACCCTGCGCGCTCAACGAAGTGAAGAGAGTTTGCTGCTCGCCCTTGACGCCGGTGAAATGGGCACGTGGGACTGGGATCTGACAAGTGGCGAGATAGTGTGGTCCGAAGGCCATGCGCGGCTCTTTGGGCTGAAGCCGGAGGAATTTGACGGCAGCTATGAGACCTTTCGGAGATCGATCCACCCTGATGACCTGGCCCAGTTGGAAATAAAGGTGGCTCAAGCCCGAGAGCAAAGATGTCTTTTTCGGCACGAGTTTCGCGTCAACTGGCCCGACGGTTCGCAACACTGGATAGCGGGTCAGGGACGGTTCTCTTACAATGAAGCGGATCAACCCGTTCGAATGTCAGGCGTGGTCATCGATATCACAGAGCGTAAAGCGGCGGAGGAAAAACTGCGCGACAATGTCGCCTTCCTGCAAAATCTCATGGATGCCATGCCCCACCCCGTATTCTACAAGGACGCCGGAGGCCGATACCTGGGATGCAACCGGGCCTTCGAGCAGTTTTTCGGCATTCCGAAGAAGGACATTGTCGGGAAAACCGTCTATGACATCTCTCCCAAAGACTTGGCTGAGCGGCATGCATCTGCCGACCAGGAGCTTTTGAGCAATCCCGGAACGCAGAGCTATGAGGCTGCAATTCAGTCCCCCGATGGTCTGCGGTACAATGTCATCTTTCACAAAGCCACGTTCTTCAGCCCGGATCGCAGACTCGCCGGTATCATCGGTTCCGTGCTCGACATTACAAAACTCAGGCGGGCGGAAGAAGAACGGCGGCGTGCCGAAACTCAATTGTGGCAGGCCCAGAAGATGGAAGCTCTTGGGACTCTGGCGGGAGGCATCGCCCACGACTTCAATAACATCCTCGGGATTATTTTTGGATACACTGAAATGGCCCGCCTGTCCATTCCTGACAATCTTACGGCCACAAAGAAGTTAGACCAGGTGCTCAAGGCCGCCGATCGTGCGAAAGATCTTGTTCAGCAGATCCTGGCATTCAGCCGTCAAGGTGAGAAAGAGAAGAAGCCTGTGCAGGTGAGCCTCGTCTTCAAGGAGGCCTTAAAGATGCTTAGGGCGACCATCCCCAGCACCATAGACATCAGGTCCGACATCAGCAGTCGTTCGACCGTCCTTGGAGACCCCACACAGATTCATCAGGTGCTTATGAATCTGTGCACCAACGCCGTTCATGCCATGCGTGATCAGGGAGGGACCCTGGAGGTCAAGCTTGCCGACGTCTTGCTGGAACCGAAGGCTGGTGATCGTTACTCCGAACTCGAGGAGGGCCTTCATGTACAACTAATCGTCAAAGACACCGGGCATGGAATCGGTCCGGCCATCATGGATCGCATTTTCGATCCCTTCTTCACAACCAAGGAAGCGGGCGTTGGCACGGGATTGGGGCTTGCAGTCGTTCACGGCATCGTGAATGGTCACGGAGGGGTAATTGAAGTCGAGAGTGAGCCGGGCAAAGGGACGATGTTCAAGGTGCTGATTCCAGCAGCAGAAAGCCTGTGCTCTTCGGACGCTGTCAAACCCTCTCTTGCCCAAGGGCATGAACGTATCCTGGTAGTAGACGACGAGGCGGGTCTCGCTAGCGCAATGGCGGATATGCTCGAAGGACTTGGATATGAAACATTATGCAGGACGAGCAGTCTGGAAGCCCTGGAGACCTTTCTTCATCAACCCGGGGACCAACCCTTCGATCTCGTGATCACCGACATGACCATGCCGAATTTGACAGGCCTGGGGCTTGCGAGAGAACTTCTCCGGTTGAAGCCGCAACTGCCCATAATCATCTGCACGGGTTTCAGCGAGCATATCGGCCCCGAGAGAATCGAGAAACTCGGGATTAAGGGGTTTCTCATGAAACCAGTCACTCTGCGAGATCTTGCAGTGCTGGTTCGAAAAGTCTTAGATGAGACTGCGATGGGGATCTGAGCCGCTCCACAACGAATTGCAAGATCCCGCTGGGTTCTGGAGGATCCTGATGCATGACGAGGACAGCTCGAAGGAACAATGTAACAAGGAAATAGATTCAAAAATCCGCAAGGCGCAAGAGGATCTGCGTGCAGAGCGGCAGATGTGGCATACCACCTTCGAGGCCATTTATGATGGCATTTTTATTATAGACAAGGAACACCGGATTCTACGGTGCAATGAGGCAGCGGGAAAGATCCTCGGCTTGCCCGTTGAGGCGGTCATCGGTCGGAATTGTTATGAACTAATGCATCATGCCGATGCTCCAATTCCGGGATGCCCCGTCGGTAGGATGCATGAAAGCCATCGGCGCGAAAACGAAGTGATACAACTGGGTGAGAGATGGTTCAATGTAACGGCTGAGCCTCTGATCGATGTTTTTGGCAATCTGAGCGGTGCGGTCCATATCGTCAGTGATATCACCTGGCAAAAGGCAAGGGAGGAAACCCTACGCCGGACTAATCGCGCGTTACGGCTATTGTCCGACTGCAATGCGGCTGTGGTCCAAGACACGGAGGAACAGCCTCTGCTGGAGGAAGTGTGCAACATCGCAGTGGGTCCGGCCGGCTACTACCTCGCCTGGGTGGGATATGCCGAGCAAGATGATGCGCGCACCGTGCGCGTGGTTGCACATGCCGGTCCCGGCGCGGCCCTCTTGGAACAATTCCACATCAGTTGGGCGGATAACGAGTATGGGCGCGGCGCTGTAGGCCCTTCGATCCGCTCTGGCAAGCCCTGCATAGCTCGGGATGTCCTCAATAATCCGGATTTTGCACCGTGGTATGAGTTTTTCCGAAAGCTCCACTTCGGCTCGGTCATTTCCGTGCCCCTCCAGGCTGATGACCACAGCTTTGGCGCCCTGTCTATTTATGCTGCCGAAACGGATGCCTTCGATGCAGCGGAGGTCGGGCTTCTGGAAGAGCTGGGCAAAAATCTTGCCCACGGAGTCATGGGGCTGCGTGCCCGAAAAGAACGCGCCGAGGCCGTCGCCGGCCTGGAGCGGGCGCGCGCGGAACTGGAGGACAGGGTAGCCGAACGGACTTCCCGATTGACGCAGGAAATCCGGGACCGCAATCTCGCCGAGGAGTCATTGCGCCGCAGCGAACAGAAATATCGGGAATTGGTGGAAAACGCCAACAGCATCATTCTCAGAATGGATGTGCTGGGCAGGGTGACCTTCTTAAACGAGTTCGCTCAGAAGTTTTTCGGCTATGAGGAACGAGAATTGCTCGGCCGCGGAGGGATTGGAACCATCGTTCCCGAAACTGAAACTGGAGGACGGGACTTGGTCAAAATGATCCGGGATTTGGTCTCCCATCCTGAAAGATACGAGAGGAACGAAAACGAAAATGTACGCCGTAACGGCGAGCGCGTCTGGATCGCATGGACAAACAAGCCGGTCTACGATCAGTCGGGCCGGCTTACCGAAGTCCTGTGCATCGGGAACGATATCACTGAACTCAAAAACGCTGAAACGCAATTGCGGATTTTTCGAAAGTTCGCTGATAATGCAGGCGAAGGTTTGGCCATGGCTGATCTCGATGGACAAATCATCTATATGAACACTGCGCTTCTGCACATGCTCGGCGAGACCCAATGGACTCCCGGCCAAAACAGAAACTTTATGAATTGCTTCAGGCAGGAGGAGCGTCAAAGGCTCCAGGCGGAAATTTTCCCCGTTCTTTTCAACCTCGGCAATTGGACCGGTGAAATGGCTTTACTCACCAGGGAGGGCCGTCAAATTCCCACGCTGACAAATCTCTTCCTGATTCGCGATGATGCGGGGCAACCGAAATATATCTCCGAACTCATCACGGATATGACCCATCAAAAGGAGGCAGAGCTGGAAATATTGCGAGCCAAAGAGCTCGCCGAATCTGCTGACCGGATCAAATCAGCCTTCCTCGCCTCCATGTCTCATGAGCTCCGAACCCCTCTCAACTCTATTATTGGCTTTACCGGGATACTGCTCCAGGGATTGGCAGGTCCACTCAACGAAGAGCAGAAAAAGCAGATGGGCATGATACAAAAAAGCGCCCGTCATCTATTGCAGCTCATCAATGATGTTCTGGACATATCCAAAATTGAAGCTGGACAGTTGAATCTTGCCGTTGAGCAATACGATCTGTGTGAATCTTTCGAGAGTGTTCTTCAGACCATCCGACCCACGGCGGATAAGAAGGGGTTGAAGCTTGTTGTAGATCTAGATTTCACAGTCTGTGATATAGTGAGTGATCGTCGTAGGGTGGAACAGATTCTAATTAATCTTGTTAATAATGCGATCAAGTTCACGGACCATGGGGAAGTGCGAATTAAGAGCACGGTGGATGGAACGCGGCTCATTACCTCGATCACTGATACAGGTATCGGGATAAGCGCCCAAAATATAACTACTTTGTTTGAGATGTTTAGACAAATCGACACGGGTTTGACCCGCAGCTATGAAGGAACAGGCTTGGGTCTTTCCATTTGCAGGCGATTAGTTGAAATGCTGGGCGGACAGATTTGGGCAACAAGTGAAGGGGAACAAAAAGGAAGTACATTCACTTTCACATTACCGGTAGCGCCGAGGACAACCCCATGAAGCACAAGGTATTGGTTATTGAAGATAATGAGCAAAATCTCTATTTGATAACATTCCTTCTGGAACATCATGGATATGACGTGATTCAGGCCGGAGATGGTTTGACCGCCATTCAACTTGCCATGAAAAACAATCCTGACTTAATTCTTCTAGACATTCAACTTCCGGAGATGGACGGCTATGCCGTTGCTCGCCGCTTTAGGTCTGAGCCGGCATTCGCCGATGTACCCATCATTGCCGTCACCTCCTATGCCATGGTTGGCGATCGTGAAAAGAGCATCGAGGCTGGTTGTACCGGCTACATCGAAAAGCCGATCGATCCGGATACGTTCATCCATGATCTGGAGCAATATCTTGTCTAACGGAAGAAGGGCGGAGATGCGGAAGATTCTGGTTGTCGATGACGTAGAAGAGAGCCGCTACTATCTTGAAGCCCTCCTGAGGGGGCACGGGCACGAAGTATTTGCGGCCCGGAACGGGGCGGAAGCCCTCGCTCTGGCACAAAAGGAAACAGTGGATATCATCTTCTCGGACATCCTGATGCCCGTCATGGATGGCTTTGAATTATGCCGCCGGTGCAAACAGGATGACAGACTGGCCGGTATTCCTTTCATTTTCTATACCGCCACTTATGTAGACCCAAGAGACCAGGCATTTGGATTGAGCCTTGGAGCAGACTACTACCTTATCAAACCTCTCGAACCCGATTTCCTGATGCAGGTTTTACACGATGCGCTCAGCGGAAGGGATCGTGCACGGTCGAAGCTCCATGACATCTCCCTTGAAAACGATCCCTTCTATCTCCGGCAACACAATGAAGCTCTGATCCGAAAGCTGGAAGCTAAAATGATCCAGTTGGAGAATGCAAATCAACGTCTGGAGCAGGAACTCCTTGAGCGCAAGCGGGCGGAGGAGGCGCTGCGCATGAGCGAGGAAAAATATCGTCGGATTGTTGAAACGGCCAATGAAGGCATCTTAGTGGCGGATGTGGATTTCCGTGTAACATATGTGAATCAAAAATTGGCTGACATGCTTGGCTATCTCCCTGAAGAGATCATTGGCAGGCTGTTGGGCTATTTTATGTTTCCTGAAGACCTGGCCGATGATCAAAAAAGGAGGTCACATCGAAGCCAGGGACTGAATGAGACTTACGAACGTCGTTTTCGCCGCAAGGATGGCGGAGAATGTTGGACGATTATTTCCGCCACAGCGATTAGAACAGAAGATGGCAGCGTTAAGGGTTCTTTTGCGATGTTCACTGACATTACCGTCCGCCGGCAGGCAGAAGAGGCACTTCGAAGATCACATGACGATCTCGAATTAAGAGTTCATGATCGTACTGCTGAAATCAAGACATACATGACAAAGCTGGAAGAGAGTAATAAAACCCTTCAAGAATTTGCAGTCATTGCCTCACATGACCTGCAGGAGCCTTTGCGGAAAGTAAGCACTTTCGGGAAAATGCTTAAACAGAAATGCGATAGCTCACTAGGAACTGAAGGCAACGATTATCTGGATCGGATGCTCAACGCTAACAAGAGGATGCAATCCCTGCTAAAAGGACTTCTTGACTACTCACGAGTCACAATAGCAGATAATGCTTTAGTGGAAGTTGCTCTTTCTGAAATCATTCGTGCTGTTCTTTCCGACCTGGAGGTAAGGATCGAAAAGACCGGAGGAGAAGTGCAGTTTGGAGACCTCCCTATTATTCAAGCTGATCCTACGCAGATGCGGCAGCTTTTTCAAAACCTCATCGGAAATGCCCTCAAGTTTCACAAAGAAGGAGAGAGGCCGGTCATCAAAATATCAGGTATAGCTGCAGTTGGCAATTATCGTCAGATCGTTGTCGAGGACAACGGGATTGGTTTCGAGGAACAGTACTTCAAAAAGATTTTTGCCCCCTTTCAGAGACTCCACGGAAAGAGCAGTCCGTATGAAGGGACCGGCATAGGCCTTGCCATCTGCAAGAGAATAGTCGTGCGGCATGGGGGAAGCATTACAGCAAAGAGTGAACCTGGAGCTGGTTCAAGATTCATTATCACATTGCCTGTAACTCGTCGTGGGGGGGATTTGCCCGATGAGTCACAATAAGTATTCATCTCCGTCTACAGACGACGCCTGTTACGACTCATCCGGCGTCGGGCAAACCAGCACGATCACGACTTTGGGCCGAGATGGCGTTGCTATACAAACAGCGCAATCCCGGTCAGGTCGTCGCACTTCCTACACCCTGCCAAGTTTCTCTTATACTGTGATTCCGAAAAGGCTACTTTATGCTGACCGTAATTACCGGACAATGGGCATTAAGAATCAGGTACTGAGCATCGGACCCGAATACCAACTTTCCAAGTTTGGACTTATTTCTCACACCAACAATAATTTCATCGACATTTTCTCTTGCTGCAATATTGACAAGATCCTCTCCTACCTTAACGCTGAGTGGCCGGATCGAGAGAATCTTTTTGCAGGGTATTTGTGATTCTTCGAGAAAAGCTTGGGCCTCCATCTGCCTCTGTTCGAAAGGTTCCGTATTGAACTTATATTCGTCCAGCACGGAGGTGACCACCAGCACTTCGCCGTTAAAAGCCTTGGCATGCTTTTGAGCTACGTTCAACCCTTCCATTGCCTCATCGGAGCCGTCAAAACACAACATTAATTTCATCTGCCGCCCCTTTCTATAACCGCTTGAGTAAAGATGGAAAGCTTACAATCCCTATAAGCCAATTTTGAGGTCCCTGGTGATTTAGAAGCAAACCGGGTCCTCGCGATAAATATCCCAAGCTATCGGATACCGGATTACGCAATATTTATTCCAGTCTTTGATTATCAGAATTTGCTAAAATATTCAAGTGGTTATCTTACGGAGAATTTGCAAAAAAACAGAATGGCCCTGAACCTGAATCGGATACATGACACCTGTGTAACCGGAGTGTTTCAGGCTATGGCTTTTCAACCCTAATATTGTTGGGCAAAGATCTGGATTGATTTATTTCCCAATGATTCTTATATAATAGTTGTCATGCTTCACTTCGAATTCCTACGCGGTCCTCAAGACTGGGGTTTCCGTTCGTTGGGGCAAGCGCCAAAAGCTGACGGCAGGTTTGGCGAGCATTCGATGGAGCAGGAGTGAGGTTAACAGCAATCGGGGAGGTTGGAAATTGCAATTACCTACCCAGCCCCTCAGATGTGATCGTTAGGTGCATCTGGGGGGCTTCCATTTTGTAACTCTCCCCAAAAAGCTGACAGTCTTGACGAAGTCCATCATGAACAGTCTGGTCCTTCTGTGCAAGGCTTATCCCCAAGTCCAGGTAACTAGGTGAAGAAAGAAAAAGAACCAATGTTTCGGTTTGACAACACTTATGCTCGACTTCCGGAAAAGTTTTATGCCAGGGTGACTCCGGCCAAGGTCCCCAAACCGGAACTCATAAAGTGGAATACCGAATTGGCGGGACAGCTGGGGGCTCAAGCAGAATCACCTCCGGATATGGAATTGGCGGAAGTATTTACAGGCCAAAAACTGCTTCCCGGCTCGGAACCCATTGCCCTCGTCTATGCAGGTCATCAATTCGGTCATTTCGTCCACCAGCTTGGGGATGGCCGTGCGCTGTTGATGGGAGAAGTTGTGGACCCTGCAGGACGGCGTCACGATATACAGCTCAAAGGCTCTGGGAGAACCCCCTTTTCTCGCGGCGGAGATGGAAAGGCGCCACTTGGTCCTGTGTTGCGGGAATACCTTGTGAGCGAGGCCCTGCATCATCTGGGACTGTCCACCACCAGGTCCCTGGCCGCGGCCACGACAGGAGAACTGGTATACAGGGACAGTGTTCTACCTGGAGCGATTTTAACCAGAGTGGCCTCAAGTCATATTCGTGTGGGAACCTTTGAATATTTTGCCGCCCAACAGGACCTGGAAAATCTAAAGCGTTTAACGGAGTACTCGATCAAAAGGCACTACCCCGAAATCAAAAACGATTCCGAGGCACATCTTTCTTTTTTCCGTAAGGTTGGACATGCTCAGGTTGAACTTGTGACAAGTTGGATGGCCCTGGGTTTCATTCACGGCGTGATGAACACGGACAACACGTCCATAGCAGGGGAGACGATCGACTTTGGACCCTGCGCTTTCATGGATCAATTTCATTTTAATCAGGTTTTCAGCTCAATCGACCAATTTGGTCGTTATTCTTATTCCAACCAGGCCCAAATCACCCTTTGGAACTTATCCCGACTCGGCGAGTGTCTGGCTCTCCTGACCGATCATGGCTCCAAGGAGGCAGTGGAGATGCTGAACAAGGAACTGGAGTCCTTGGGTGCACTTTTCGAGCAGAGGCTTGCATCAAAGATGGCAAAGAAACTGGGAATCTTAAAGGATGTACAGCCCCAAGACATGGATCTTGTCAGTCAATGGCTTCGCTACCTGGAAACACAGCAGCTTGATTACACCCTGAGCTTTCGAGACCTTGCCAATTTGGTCGAAAACGACGCCGATTTTAATTTTTTTGATAGGACCAGCACCTTTCAGGACTTTTATCAACTATGGCAAAAGAGGGTTCAAAATCAGGACTTGGAATCCGAGACAATAAAGGAGGAGATGAACAGGGTAAATCCTGTTTTTATCGCCAGGAACCACAAGATAGAACAGGTGATTGAAGCGGGGCTGAAGGGGGACTTCAGTCTTTTTCATGAAATGAGCGAGGTGCTTAAGAAGCCTTATGAAGAGCAGGAAGAGTTCAGCAGCTATAAATTAGCTCCCAGACCGGAGGAAGTTGTCCAGGCCACGTTTTGCGGAACCTAGTGTCAGAGCCTCTTGCAAAACTCCATTTTAAGGGGTTCGCGGGCTGGAAGCCCGCGCCTGGGAGCGCGGGCTTCCAGCCCGCAAAGTAGATCCCGGACATTTTGCAAGAGGCTCACTAGTAAGCGGATTTACTAACAAATTTTGGCGGAGAATTCGATGGAGTTGGGTCTTGAGGGAAAGCTTGCCCTGATTACGGGTGGCACAAAAGGAATCGGGTTAGCTTGCGCCAGAGCTTTAGCGGCCGAGGGGGCAAAGATCGCTATCTGCTCCCGCTCGCAGAAGCATATTGACGAGGCTAAAGCAAGTTTGCCTGATGCTTTTGGCGTTCCTGCCGATTTGACGGATGCTGATGCGGCTGCTCGGATGATCGAAACAGTTGAAAGCAGTCTTGGACATATCGACGTGTTAGTAAACTCGGCCGGAGCGGCTAAACGCACGCCACCCGATGAGCTGACGCCGGAGTTGTGGCGAACGGCGATTGATGCAAAGTTTTTTACTTACATCAACGTCATAGATCCTTTAGTAAAGCGAATGGCTGTACGCGGGAAGGGTGTGATCATCAGCATTGTTGGCATTGGCGGGAAAATCGCCATGCCGACGCATTTGGCGGGCGGTTCGGCAAACGCCGCGCTTATGTTGGCAACTGCCGGACTTGCCGCAGTTTACGCCTCCAAAGGGGTTCGTGTTGTTGGCGTGAGCCCCGGCCTGACGGAAACAGACAGGGTTAAAGAAGCGATGACGGCTGTGGCTCGGCTCTCCGGCATTAGTACCGATGAGGCATATCGGCAGAGTGTTGAGAGCATTCCATTAGGCCGCATGGCCTCTCCTGAGGAAATCGCCGACATGGTGGCCTATCTTGCCTCCGACAAAGCAAGTTATGTCACCGGAACTACGATTTCTATGGATGGAGGGCATTACCCTATCGTGCTTTGAGTTGATGCCGTATTATGATCCGGAGGAGATCTACGGCAGCTGGTGGTGGCCTGATTATCCTCCATTTGTCTGGTATCCCATGGGAACGCCCTACATTACCGTCGGCCTCTTCGGGTTTGGATGGGGTGTCGGTGTAAGTCCGTTCTGGGGTTGGGGTTGGGGGGCCTGGAATTGGGGTAGTGGCAACGTATATATAAACATAAACCGCACGGTCAACATCAATAATCCAAACCTCAATCTTAAGCGTAACAGCCTGCGGACGACTAATCTGACAAGCGTGGCCGCCACGAGAGTAGCGGGCCCGGTAAGAACAGCCGTAGAGAGGGCCGGCGGCAGGGCAGTGACGTCCAGTGGCGCCCGTGCAGCTTCTGGCCATGAAGGTCACTTTTCGCGTCAAAGCACTTCGAACAGGAAGGGCGTTGTTTCACGCCGAGGCTCTGCCTGCAGGATATCAGCAGCCCCGAGTAACACGGCCCACAAGTCATCGGCAGCCTCATTGGGGAAGGAACTTCATGGGGACGGCGGCCGAACGAGCACAGGCAACATGGCTCGAAAGACCGGCGGCCCATCGAAAACGACCGGCAATGTGTCGCATAGAGGCTTATCGAACAGAGACAGAGACATTGTCCCCCGCAGCACGTTCCGAAGCGAAAGCATGTCTCGGGGCGGAGCGACACAAAACGCAACCCAACATATGAACAGCGGTAGCAGTTTATCGTCGGGCGATGGTGGCCGTGGTGTGTCTCCAGGCGAAACTATGCACAACGGCAGCTTCAGTGGAACAGGAACCCG
The DNA here is from genome assembly GCA_900290365.1 of Syntrophobacter sp. SbD1. GTDB lineage: Bacteria > Desulfobacterota > Syntrophobacteria > Syntrophobacterales > Syntrophobacteraceae > SbD1. The sequence continues at coordinate 16,831 of OMOE01000098.1, forward strand.
AACTGGCGGTGGGCATGTTGCCGGAGTGCCGGCCGGTGGCGGTGGCCATCCCACACAATCCGGAGAAAGCCCGCACAAGAGATATGCTCAACATGGGCCAGGAGTGCGGAATATGAACAGGGGCACTGCCTAAAAAGGGTGGTTTGCGCCTGTTCCAGACACACATGCTAATTCGCTGTCAAAGGATTAAGGCATATAGAGAGAAGAGGGTAGAGTAGAGGGCAGGCGCAATGCCTGCTCTCTACTCTACCCATTCTTTTTTAGTGCTCTCTCAAGATCAACCGTGGCCCCTCGAATCCGGCGGAGGTCGAGCATGTAAATCAGATATATGATTCGGCAAGGGTGTGTTTTTCGGAGATCTACATTTTTGTTACGTACAGAGGAGAGCTGTTTGAACTCATTATCTGACATTCCACTTGTACATAGTGCCTTGACGAACCAAAGGGGAATGAGATGTCACGAATTGAGTTTTATGGTGTGTGAGGGTCAATTCCGGTTTGCAGTGAACGATTTCAGAAATTTGCCGGTAACACCAGTTGGTTGTGTTGTTTCGTTGGTTGATCGGTTTGTTGACTTCAATTTCAGGCGCGGAGACTCCAGCCAATCATCAAGAGGCCCGTGGCCGCGACCCAGCTTCCCAGCACACGCACGGCGATACGCATCCAAAACGCTTTCAGCGGCACCACCACCCCGGCGATAAGCGTGACAATGACGATCAATGCCACCAGTATCCCCAGCAGTTCGAGGGCCGCGTGCGGGGTTCGGGCCAAAGCCGCCCCGGTCGAAAATCCGTTAAACCCGCCAATGATCGCCGCCAGGGTTGCCACGACCGGCAAAGGAAGATTGAGGTCCGCCGCCACGAGCGCGCCCGCCAGCAGCAACGACAGGCCGGTCGCCCAGTCCAGGCTCGCCGTGATCTGGAACGTCAGTCCCCCCAGTCCGCCCACGATCCACGCCGTCGGCAGCAGCGCGAGCAACCAGCGGCTCTGACGCGGCCCGCGCATCGCGGCCAGCAACACGAGCACCACCACCACCGCCAGGTCAGCTGGCGACAGCGCCAGATGGGCGATGCCGTCGTAGACCGGGCCGAGTCCCGTCGTTACCAGATGCGCTTCGGCGCGAGGGCAGTCGAGGCACAGTAGCACGATCGCAGCGGCAATGCCGCCGCAACGTGCGCGAGTCGGTTGGTATTTCATGTGCGTCATTTGAAAGCCGCGAAGAGGAAAAAGATTCCGGCCACCGCCACCGCCGCACCGGCCACTCGGAGGATGACCCGGCCCGTCGCCCAGCGATGGATCAGGCCGATGGCGATGCCGACGCCGTGCAGGCAGCCCGTGGCCATCACGAAGCCCGCGCTGTAAAGCAGGCCGCTTTGACCGGCGGGCAGCTCCGTGCCGTGCGCGTGCCCATGGAAGATGGCGAAGAATCCGACGACGCCCGCCGCGATCCACAGGGCCGGGCGTTTCTCCGCAAGCACCATTGCCCCGAGCACCATCGCGGACAAAGCAATACCGATCTCGACACCAGGAAGCGGGATGCCCAGCAATCCGAGCATCGCACCCAGCGCCATCACCATCGGGAAGCTGACCGGCAAAAGCCATACTGCCGGAGCGCCGAGCTGCGAGCCCCACAAGCCGACCGAGATCATCGCCAGCACATGATCCCAGCCCGAAATCGGGTGAAGCACGCCGCTGAGAAAGCCTGCGGCCTCCCCGGCCTGAATGTGCGCCCAAGCGCTCGAAGGTGCAGCGAGTGCTGTAAGCAGCAAGAGGCACGCAACTGTGGTTTGCGATTTAGTCTTCATGAAATTTCTCTTCATCGGATGAATCCCAGGAGTATGGCGGTTCTTTCAATCGTCCAATACGCACCCAGCGTACCGACGGTATAGCCCGGCAGCGCCAAAGCCCAGCGCGGCCAGCGGATTTCGAGTGTGCGAAACGACCGCGCTATCGCCAGGATCAGGAAAACGAAGAACAGCTGCCCGATCTCAACCCCGACGTTGAAAAGCAGGAGCGCCCAGGCAATATCCGTCTGCGGCAACCCGGTAGCCTTTAGCCCGCTGGCAAACCCAAAGCCATGCAGCAGACCGAACGCGAACGCCACCAGCCAGGGATATCGGATGGTAAGACTGGTTTCGTCCCGCCGGACTCGGACGATTTCCGGGCCAAGGAACAAAATGCTTAACGCGATGGCGGCATTCAGCGGCGGCAACGGCGCGCTGGCGTAACCGAGCGTGGCGGCAGCCAGCGTGATGCTGTGCGCGGCCGTGAAGGCTGTGATAGTCTTGAACAGCGTCCAGCGGTTGCCAACGATCAACAGCAGCCCGAGCACAAACAGCAGGTGGTCAACGCCCCTAAGAATGTGGTCCGTGCCCAGCCGCAGGTAAGTGGCAGCCATGCGCCACCGGCTGGGCATTGCTTCCACCACGAACGACGGATTGGACGGCGTGAGCCGCGTTACTTGCGTGGCGCCGTCGAGGCGTTCCAAACGCACGAGCACGTCGGTCATCGTCGCGCTGAGCCCGGCGATGTGAATCCTGCCGCCGCCTAGTCCGCCCGCGCACTCCACAGGCCAGCGTTCGGTGAAGGCGTTATTGATCGCCGAAGCCCGTGGTTCGGTGACGTTCGTGCAGCCGACGGGCAGTTCCACGTAGAGTCCGAGGCGCAGGTCTTGGCCAAGACCGGGCACCTTCCATAGCGCGTCGTAAGTTTCAGGCCCGGTCTGGCGCAATTCGAGGTAAGCGGGACGCACCTCGTGCGCGAATGCGCTGGTCGCAAAAGTGGCGAAAAGAACAAAGATGAGAATCGCGAGTTTCATTTTCACTGTATCCCTGCGATCTTTTTCGTCTCTACCGCCGCGGGTTGCTCGATGGTTACGGTGTAACGCTTCAGCAGATTCTGGAAGAATTGTTCGTTCTCCTCCCGACGCCGCGCATCGGCACATTCGCGGACGACCTGCTCGCGAACCTCCGCCAACTCCGGAAGCCTTCCGGTCTTCCGTTCTTCTACAAAGACCAGATGAATGCCGAAGCCCGAAGTTACCGGCCCGTTCCATCGGTCTTTGGGCAGTTGCGCCAATTGCCGCGTGAACTCTTCCCCAAACTGGCGGGACACTTCGCTCATCGGGACATCCGCCAGCTCGGGACTCAGCAACGTGGCGTCGCCCAGTGTCTTGAAATCGGTTTTGGCATCCGGCTGATTCAATACAGTCAGCAGCCGCACCCCGTCATGTTTGAGCGCGTCTCCCCGCCGCTCGGCATTCAGATAGACCTGTCGGAACGTGAAGCGAGGCTCGACGCGGAAGCGATCGGGATGCCTGGCGAGAAACTCCGCCAACTCCGCTTCGCTCGGCTCGGTTTGCGCGGCGAGATCGTTGACGATAAATTCCATTTTCTGCCGCAGCCGGCGGCGGATGACTGCGTCGTCGCGGTCGAGTCCCAGTGCCATGGCCTCACGCGTGAAGACTTCTTCGTGGATGTGGTCCCGGACCAGCCCTTCCAGTTCCTCGGCGGTGGGCGGGCGTTGCCAGACCCCGCTGAACGCAGCCCGCAGGTTTTCGATCTTTCCTTGCGAAATCACGATCCGTCCGGACGCCGGTTGGACGGAGCGATTCAACAGGCCATAGCCGGCGAAGAGCAGCGCGCCGAGCACCAGGAAATGAAACAGTGGTTCTTTGAGCAATCGTTTCATATGATCTGAACCTGTATAAACAGAGGAAGCGGAGAGTAAAACTCGGTCCGTTTCCCGGTGTTGAATCACTTCCCCGGCGTATACCAGACGGGCGAGGTGTAGGCGCGGTCGGTGACCGTCATTGGAACGTAGTCAGCCATCTTGATGCCGTAACGCTTCTGGTCATAGGCGGTCCAGCGCGGCGTAGGGATTTGAATCACACGCACGTAGTAGAACGCGCGTTGCCCGGCATCGAACTCCGGGTCCTTCCAATAGGCCGTCAGGAGCGGAGTGCCGATGGTGTTTTTGTATGTCGCGTTCGGAACGTCCACCGTATTGCCCACCGGTGTTTTGCAGCGGCCGTCGGCGTCGATCTTGCGGCCGCCGGACACGGCGACGTCGTAGATTCGCTCTTGCACTTCGTTTTTCGCATCGAGCCAGCCTTTGATGATCTGGACGCGGTCGAGGTTCCCGCCCTCGGGGTCGCGCATGGCCCGCACCAGGAAGGTCGGAGCCTTGCCGGCGGGCGCGGACTTGAGATCTCCGCCCATCGGTACGCCGCGGGCGTATCCTTGCGCTGCGAAATTCGGGGCCTCGACTTCATCGGCCTGGAAGTCCCAGCCCGCGAAGAGCCGCACGGTGATGCGCGGCCCGGTCGATGCATAGACTTCCTTGCGCTTAATGGCGTCGAAGAGCGACGCACGGGTGTTCTCGCGAGCCCAGACGCCGGCGATGCCTGCGGCCTGGAGCATCCAACCCGATGCCGCCGGCGTCTTGTCGGCCTTCATGAAAAAGGCTTCACTCCATCGCTCGGGACTTGGCTCCGAAGAGGGGACTTTGCCGAAGAAGTTGTCTTCATCGAAGCTGGACATCCCGGTGTGCGTGTCCGTCGAGCCGATCATGCCATACTTGAAGGGATTGACGCCCAGTTTGGCGTCAAGTTGGAGGCCGAGTTTTAGCGCGGAACGGGCATACTCGAATTGAAGCATCTCCTGCTTCTTCGGAACAACCGGGTTGGCGAAGTTGCCGAAGTCCCACCTCTCGAAATTGGCGAACTCATCGTTGGGTGATAGGAAGGGATGCGTCTCGCTGTCGCCCTTGGTCTGGGTGACCTCCATCACCGGTTCCCAGCGGGCGCGCTTCTCGGCGTAAGCCCGGGTGAGCGGGTTTCCCATGAAGTCCGCCAGAGCGAACATTCTTCCGTTGCTCGTGTTGGGGTTGTGCGGGATGGCCAGGATTTGGCCGCCGGTCTTCTCCTCGTAAGTAGCCAGATACTTCCACAGGTCCTCGGGGTTTTCGCTGTCGAAGGCGGAAATGGGCAGCACCTGGTTAACGCGATCGGGGCCGTCCCGGAAAATGACGACGCGGTGCAGGTTGTCCCCACTCGGCGTGGAAGTCCACTCGAAGCCGTTGAAGGCAGTAAATTTCCCCGGCTCGTTGTATTTCGACGCGATGCCCGTCACATATTCCCACACTGAGCGACTGATCCTTTCGCTTTTGTAAAGCTCCTGTCGCTTGCCGATGCTGAGAAAAACTTCCAGCGCCACCTGGGTGCCTTCGGGTCCCCCTTTCTTCATCTTGTCATACCAGCTCTTGCCGACCTCGGTGGACAACAGGTCAGGGTCGGCGTTATTGAGCAAGTCCGCCAAGCCGAGATATTCGGCGTGGTCGGACACGACAAGGAAGTCGAGCGGGCGGCTCAGCCTCGCGCGTTGGCCGGAGTTGGACATCACCTCTTCCCCACGGGCGAAGCGATAAGCCTCCTCCGGCCCCAGGTTGGTGCCCATCAGGCCGTCATCAAACGAGAGACGGGTATGACAATGCGTGTCGCCCCAGAATACGCGATTGGGGAAGTGCTGGTCCGGGTAGGGCGAATAGTCGGGCTTCTTTTGTTCGATTTCCTTTAGCTCAGCCTGGGTCGGAGGGACATCCTGGGCCGCGGCGAAGTGGCTGAAGCCGCCGGTCACCAGCACGAAACCAATGGCTGCGAGGGCTGCGTTCAGCCTTCTTGTATTTCGTTGCATGGCAGTGGCCTTTCCTTGTCTGGTTTGTTGATTGGGTTTGTTTTGTACGGGTATAGCCCCAAAACGGGTGCGAGATGAAGGGATCGCACAGCCCCAACGCCCCAATCAGGAATCGAGCGCCATGCAGGGCGAGGAACGGTCTGTCACCCATCATCTCCTGTTCCATACCTGCCGGTTCTTCATCTAGAACTCAACTCCCACTCCAAAAAATGGTCCGCAATTCCACATATTGTATGCGAACTTGTCATTGCCGCTCCCTGTTGCGTAGTCGGTGTAAAGGGTGTCGAGGCCGAAATTTACGAAGAGGCATTTATTGATATGGTACTTTGCCTCCACGTCGATGTTGAAGATGAATTCCGAACCGACGCCAAAGCCCCCAAATTCGGTTTTGATGGACGTGGTCCACTTTTCTGTGGGTCTATACAAGACGCGCCAACCAACAAAGGGGTCAACCCAGTCTGCGGTCTTGTCTGACTGGAAGGTTCTGGTTAACCCCAGGGGGCCGCTGCCGCTCACCTCAAGGTCCACTACTGTCCGGAAATAGGTGTAGCGCGCGCCGCCAAGTATCCCGACGGTCAGTGCAGGCATGTTAGCAACCAGGCAGGGAGAGGCATAGACGTCATAGGACAGCGCCGATTCGCCCACAGAATACACCCCCGTAACGTCGGCACGGCCCTGGATCGTGAATGGAGGTGGATCAAGAATGGGAATATTTATGCTTTTTTGAGCCATCGCGCTCTGGTTCGCTTTGAAATAGACCCCATCAATGAGAACTCCCCATGGTCCCTTGCTCACCTCGAAGCGCCCATCGATTGCGAACTCGGCAACATAGATCGATTTCAGTAGATCATAGAGTGTAAGATCGACCGGGGAAGTCTGACCTTTGGCAGTGACGCTCCCTTGGAATGGAGGGGCCCATTCACCTAGATTGACGGAGAAATGCCAATCGTCATATCCCTTGAGGTGCTCTCCCGACTTGTCGGGCGCAGGAGCATCCTGGGCGACAACTGGGAACACGGTGGTCGTTAGCAAGCCAATGCAAACCAGTGCAGTGATCGCCGTGACTTTCAGTACCCACATCTTGACCTCCCCTTTCGCAAAATGGTCTGTTATCTGTTCCACTCAGCGGATTGGCGCCCCGCGCCCCACATGGGGCGCCACTAAGGGTTCATGAGCGAAACAATACCTTAGTGGCTCAGTGCAGGCCGCCACCGGCACCCTCGTGAAGTTGATCCAGGTTGAACGACGCCGGCTTCTGCCGGGGTGGAAACTCCTGATGTTCCATGTGCCGATGTCGTCTCCTCAGATGATGAGGATGTTAGGCTTTTTGTCAGCCATGATTGAGCCTCCTTTTTGAGGGTTGTCCAGGGGTTCAAAACTGCGAAAGAGTTCAGTTGCAGTCTCTGTGGCAGCCGGTTCATGGTATAAAATAGAAATGATTTCCCACGAGATTTCGCGACTTAAAGACAGATATGCATTAGGAATTGCCAGTGCAACTGCAGCAGCTTAATTCGCTCTGCTGATCCGGATCAGAGTCGCTCCAGCGAATGAGACCGGAGTCGAAAATTAAGGGAGCTTTTTCATAGTTGCTCCTGTTCGTTTTCCGTGTGTTGTTTTCTAACAGCCTGTTTTAGTTATTGCCCGAAACCGAAGACGCGTTTCCAATCGTTCTTCATATCCACCACGCTCCAGCCGCGCTGAGGTGCTTCCTTCAGCGCCTCAACCAGCTTGCCGCTTATCGGCGCCCTGGCGTCATAGGCATATTCACGTTCGGCATCGGTGTGGCGGACGATCAGGCCGAAACTGGGGTGCGAGTTATTGATGGTGGTGTATTGCAGCATGGCCTGGTCGCCGTCGCTGTTGCCGAAACAGGCGATGGGCCGTCGGCCGATGAACTGCCAGATCCCGACCGGCTTGCCTGTCTTGTCGTTCACGAACGGGTCCTCGACCGTTTTCAGCAGAACCGGGCCATTGTCGCTCAGCTCGAATTTCGTCCGCGCGGTGGAACCGACGACCTGCTCGGGCGGGATGCTGAAAACGCGCTCCGTCCAGACCCTCATGAAATCAGCGCCGCCACCCGATACGATAAAGACCTTGAAGCCGTTCGCCCGCAAATAGCGCAAAACTTCCTGCATGGGCTGATAGGTGAGTTGGTCGTAAGGCTGGCCGAAGCGCTGGTGTTTGGCCGAGGCGAGCCACGCCTCCACTCGGGCTTGAAAGTCTCCGGTCTTCATCCCAGTATGGGTGAGCGCAATGATTCGCAATAGGCCGTCGTGATGTTCACCGGCAAAGAGTTTGGCCATGTCGCCTGCGAGGGCCGCCTTCACCATGGGATCAGCGGCGAGTTTGGGCTCGTTCGGAGTGCGGCGCTTGAGTTCGTCAAAGAGGAACGCAAGCTGAAAGGGCATGGGGAATTCCGGCCAGAGCGTGCCATCGTTGTCAAAGACGGCGATGCGCTCGGCCACCGGCACGAAGTCTGGCGAGCCTTCCTTGGTGACCTTCTCGACGAAGGCGATGATGGCCTGCTTCGGCACGGTGTCGTTCCAAGAGGGTATGGGATCGGTGGCCTGAGCGCTAGGGACCGGAGCGGGTCTTATCTGCTTCATGGTTGAAGTTCCCTTCTGTTCTCTTCACTTTTCAATGCCAGGGAACTGGTGCCCAATGCAGGACGCCCGTCCATGCATCACGCTTGCTGCATGGGGCCAGTCTGAAAAGGCAATGTCTCAGGACGGAATAAAGTAAAATATTTTGTACCTTTAACCAGATATGCATGAGGAACTGTCGGTGCAAGTGCAGCAGCTTGATTAGCTCTGTCAGCCTGGATCAGAATGGGTCTACCAAATAAGATCAATGTGGGAGTCCGCAGACGCTCCCATCACAGGGGGGCTTGGATTTTCACCTAAGCCTTGAATTTTTCTCGCTTGCTGGAGTGGGCCACAGACCTCGGAGTTAAGAGCAGGGGCAGATAGCAAAATATCTTGTCAGAGGTAAAACCTGAAGCCTGCCACGATTTCGTGAATGTATGATCTGAACGTTCCGTGGCCCCCCGAATAAATCGCCCGGCTACTTGCGAGTTGTCGATCGCCTCTCAAGATCGACCTTGCGTCCTCACAAAAGATCGGACGCCGAACTATAAGCGTCTAACATGGGCTCGAACGTTTAACGCGGAACCCGAACAGAGTGAGGGGTCGCCCCTCGAATGAATCGTCGGTTGCGTGCGAGTTGCCGATCGGTGAGATAGCATTTGTCTTTATTATCTTTTATGCCGGACCACGACCCGCCTCGCAGCCTGCCCCGGCAGTGCTTTTGGGCCGGGGGTGAATGGGTACCATGAACACCGGGAATTGCCGCCGGAATTGTTTCTTGCCGCATGAAGGGCATTAACGGTCGCTACGTTCGCTCCAGGCACTGCTGCCATGACACACATAGGAATAGTTCCTGACATTACAATAGGTAGATGATTATATTTCATAAAAGCGGTTAAGGGAACGGGAGAGAGAATTAGAACAGGGACGTTAAGGCGTTGATCGTCATCATTTTGTCAGCCGCAGTTGATCTTTATGCTTTGCGGTGCTTGGCAACCTGTTCGCTGGCAAGAGTAAAATTTTGTTGGTGACCGATGAGAAACCGGATAATTGCCGCGACACACAGTGAGTCAGCCAGGAAGTGTTGTTGCTTGGCGATGCGCGGAGCGAAGACTAATGGAAGAAAAAGGCAAGCAGTGAAATCCGCACTATGGGTCCCGCCTGGAACTGGCGGTGCGGGAATATGATCTGTTTGAGCGGAAAATCCGGCGTGCGAGGAGCACGTTTTGAAGGATGGTTGCCGGAAAGTTCTTTCCACCCAAAATTGTCGTCTGTGTTCTGAAGATGGAGGCTAAACAATGTTTGAAGCTCGTGCACAAATTGGATCGATAAGCAAACGTTTCATTTCCAAAACGCTCATCTTGGTGGTTTTTCTTTGTTTGTGGGGCTCAGGGGCTATCGCGGGCGAAAGTCCGCTGGCAGTGGTCCAAAGCGGTACGGACCAGATTCTCATGATACTCAATCAGTACCCTCAAGATACCCCGGCCCGCAGGGAACAGATCCAACGGGTCATCGATGGATACTTTGATTTTGAGGCGATAGCCAGGCTCGCCATAGGACCACGATGGAAAAGTCTGCCCCCCGAAAAACAGCAGGAATTCACGCTGGAGTTCAAAAAGCTGCTATTTAACACATACATAGGAGACATCCAGACATATTCTAAAGAAGAGATCACTTACAATAAAAGGTCAATATACCCGGGATATGTCGTCGTCGAGGAAGTTATAAGGGACAAAAGAGGCCCGGTCACACTTGGTTATTACCTCCACCTCAAGGACGGGAACTGGAAAGTGTACGATGTCGCAGTCGAGGGAATGAGTCTGGTGTCCAATTATCGCAACCAGTTCGATTCAATATTAGCGCAAGGCTCGTTTGACGACCTGTTTATAACGTTGAGGCAGAAAATTGCTCAGGTGTGTGGAGTAAACCGTTGCTGAGAGCCTTTCGAGAAATGGCATTCATGGCCATCTTCTCATAATAATATGACCGGATTGCATCTGACCCCGAATGCGATTCGGCATCCGTTGGCGACCTTTGAGAAATTATTCAGGTTTAGATTTAAATGACAAGACATTACATTTCTTGCACCTGTGGGGTGCACCAGCAAAAAAGTGTGCTTAGAGTGCGCATATTGGACAGAGGGAATCGAAGTCTTCCCGAAAATCAGTACCCACAAACGCCTAAACGGCAACGGAGAATGGTTCAATTAATTTCTAAATCGCGGCAGTCATTAGATCTATACCATGATCTCTCTGGGTCAAGGATTGAGCTTGGACATAAATTCAAATCAACATTGTTGTGGCAATACAACGACACCTCATGAGAGGCTTTTGGATGCGATCAAATCCATTTGCCGCTTTATCCCTTCAAACGGTTTCTCCTGGGTTAGTCTCGATGAAATGACTCTCCTTAACAAGGCTTATAAACAGACGCGGCTCGAGGACCTTGGTTGTGAGTCGTTTCATGAAGCTCTTGGAGTCCTTCTCAAATCTCTCGAATCTGACGCGCGTCTGAGTTTCATCGGCCGGGTCTGCGCTCACAGCGACATCCTGCGTACACTTTGCAACCGTCTTCGTCTGCAGGAAGATCGCAGACGTCACCCGCAGATCGCTGATCAGATTATCGATCGTCCGCTTTTCATTATGGGACTTCCAAGAACCGGCTCAACCCTGTTGCACGCTTTACTGGCCCAGGATGTTTCATGTCGTGCACCACAAACTTGGGAGGTGATGCATCCATCTCCGCCCCCCGAGAGGTTTTCCTACTATCATGACCAACGCATTCCCATAACTGCAAGAGAACTGAAATGGTCCGGCATTATCATGCCTGGCTTTGCGAGGGTCCATCTGCTCGATGCCCGGCTCCCCCAGGAGTGTATTGCCATTACAGCGCATTCCTTTATCAGTTACCTTTTTGAATCGATGTACTTTGTTCACTCCTACCGGGCTTGGCATGATGGCCAGGATAAGCGCCCCGCTTATGAATGCCACAAACAATTCCTCCAACACTTGCAGTGGCGCGCTCCCGGAACCCACTGGGTGCTCAAAGCTCCAAGCCACTTATTTGCGCTCAAAGAGCTGGTGCAGATCTATCCCGATGCCAGGATTATCATGACCCATCGTGACCCGCTCAAAGTGTTGGCATCATGCGCAAGCTTTACCGAAGTGCTCAGACGGTCTTTTACCGATTGTCTGGACAGAGAAAAACTCGGTATTGAGATATCGCGGCACTGGGAAAGGGGTGCAAGGCTTTCCATTGAGTTTTGCAAAAGTAACGGTAATTCGCAGGGGCGCCTTTTTAACGTGATGTATGCAGACCTTGTTCGAGAGCCAATGGCTTTGGTCCGGCAGATTTACGGGCATTTTGATATGGAACTTACGAGTGAAACAGAGATGGCAATGAAGCGCTTTTTGGCCGAAAATCCACAAAACAAGCACGGAGTGCATCGTTACTCTCTGGAGGAATTTGGATTGGATCGCGATGCTGAAAGGCGCAGATTCGAGTTCTACATGAATTTTTTTGGGATCGAGCTCGAATCGTAATATTGCGACCTCAGAACGGTGCCTTGCTCCGTAATGTATACCCGGAGGAAAGCAGCCGCTGTTTTTTCAGGAGATAAAGTATGATGCTTGAAATCTCAATGACCCGAGCGGCGGCAGGTATTTGAGTGCCTTCCGCATCAGCTCTCGAGTGAGAAAAACGGCCTCGTGGCTGCTCGGCGCCGGACTGCTTGCCTGGCTCGCCGTGTCCAGCGGCATTGGTTCGATTCTTGCCGACCTATCGCGTGTGGGACCGGGCCTGCTTGTAATCCTGGCCCTGGAATTCCTGATCGACGCGTTCGACACGCTTGGGTGGTGGTACACGCTACCGGTCGCTCAACGCAGGGGGGCCTATTGCCGGCTGTTTTGGGTGCGGTCCGCCGGCAACGCGCTCAATGAATCAACTCCGGCGGCCTCGGTCGGAGGAGAACCGGCGAAAGTCGTGCTGCTGAGTGGGCGAATTTCCACTTCAGCCGCAACCGCCAGCCTGCTTGCTACGAAGGTTTGCTTCAGCTTCAGCACGGCGATCTTCATAATAGTCGGGATGTCCGCCGTATGGTGGAGGCTGAGTCTCCCGTGGGACATCTCGTTCCCTCTGCTTTTGGGCTTTACTTTGATGTTAATTGGAATCACGACGTTTGCGGTCTTGCAATTGCGAGGCATTGGCGCCGGTACGTTCAGATTTTTGAAACGCCTGCGAATTCCAGATCGTTGGCTTGGGCTTATCGAGTCTTCGTCGCATGACATTGATGCACACCTGAGTGACTTCTACCGTGCCAGGACCGGCGACCTTATTCGCTCCGTCGGAGCACATTTATGCGCGTTGGGCTGCAGTATTATCGAGACACTGCTGTTGATGAGATTGTTGGCGCTCGGTTTCGATCCGATAGCTGCTATCGGCATTGCTGCGTTCTCCACGCTGATCGCCTTTGTCGCTTTCGCCGTTCCAGCTTCGCTTGGCGTCCAGGAAGGCGGAAAAGTCTTGATTTTCTGGGCGCTCGGTCTCCCGCGTCCAGCCGCGATGGCCGTAGGGATCGCATTCCGCCTCACTTCGTTGGTCAAGATAGCCGTTGGTCTTGCCGCTTTCGTTCTGCTTCAGCATCGGTTACCGGATCTGCCAGATCCGAACAAGGGTTGAGAATTACCTCCGCTGGCGGTACGGGCACTGAGGTGCGGGTCTGCTTTCTTTCAGCTTTAACGTGGGAGTAACTCTGGGCGCGGCTTTCGTCATCAACAGATTATGCCGAATATAAATGAACTACTCTTGTTTCAAATTATCTACAACTTAGCCAAACTCTTCGTTGCCCTTCTATCTGTTCAATATTGATCGAAATTTTCCGAATCGGAACGGAACATTTTTCGTTGCGAAAAGTTGATAATCCAGGAGGCAATATCAGCCTCGCGGATTGGGAATCCCAGTCGGTCAATTATTGACCTGAAGCTGTAGAATTCCCGGTACATTCTCTTGATATTGTTTTCCAGGGTCATAGGCGTATAGTTCGTTGGTTTGAAATAACACAACAAACCGGGCCACCTGCCTATATTATCGTGGTCGATGATTCGGCCTTCCTTTTGCAAACGGTCGTATAGTGGAGTTCCTTTATGTGGAGTCAGAATGTTGAAATAGGCGGCGGGCACTTTGTTCTGTCTCAGGAAGGCAATCGTTTTGTCATAGATACTCTCATCCTCGGTATCGTACCCGAACACAAAATTCACCGAATAGCTGATTCCTCTTTTCCTGAGGTTACTCACTATCTCTTTGTAATAGTTAATCTTGTTTATCTTCTTGTTCATTCCGTCCAGAGTCTGTCGGTTGATGCTCTCTAGACCAATGTTGACGTGCAGAAGTCCACTGCGCTTTGCAAGGTCTAAAAAGTGCTGATCACGGCATAAATTGGACGACCATAGTGCCGACCAGCGAACGTTCAGGGGAATAAGCGCTTCAAGCAGTTCCATCGTGTGGGATCTTTTCCCGGCGAAGGTACTATCGGCAAAAAGGATATTTTTGACTCCGTTGTATTTCAATTCTTCTATTACTTCGGCTACGGGGCGATAGCGGTATTTTTTGCCAAGAAAATAGCGCTCGGAACAGAAGTCACAACGGAAAGGGCAACCGCGCGAACTTTGAATTGCGAAGGTCCTAAAATGACTGTACTTGTTAAAATCCATCAAATCATATCTAGGAAAGGGCAGATTCTTCAGGTCGAGTGATTTTTCTGCATGGTAGAATGTCTGGAGATGACCCCTTGAGGCATCCTCCAGCATTTTCGGCCAGATCTTTTCTCCCTCTCCTATCCCCACGGCATCGCAATGTTTTGCGGCTTCCTCGGCAAAAAAGTAAGTATGCGGTCCGCCCATTATCACCGGTATCCCCCTCGCTTTGAACCGGTCGGCTATTTCATAGGCAGATAGTGAATTGATCGTCCATGTGGTAATGGCGACTAAATCTGGGCGAGACTGAAAGTCGATGTCCTGCAACTGCTGATCGATCAACTCAATATTCCAGCCCTTTGGAGTGAGTGCTGCAAGATAAGGCAACGTTAAGCCTACGACGTTTCTCTTCCTGGTTTTATACGGCTCTAAGTCATGTTTGCTCTGATAACTGGATGGCTGGATTATTAGCAGCTTCATGTAGGTTATTTCCCGAAAGTGTGAACTGCCGGAATTTGGCCATTTACAACCGGGTCCTGGGCCGCAATCAGGGCAGATATGTTAAAATTATATGGACATGTATGTGCTGACCCATTTCTCGTTTCAGTACCTTTATGCAGTTCCTCTGGATGATTTCCGAATTCCATCGGCACGATCACGCGGCACAATATCGTCTGCTCTTCCGAAGGGACAGAGCTGGTGCAGGCGAGCTATAGGGCCGGGCGACCACCAATTCCAGCGGCCAAGCAGCCGCATGGTCGCCGGCACAAGCAGGCAGCGCACTATGGTTGCGTCCATCACAACGGCAATACCCATTCCGATCCCCATTGCCTTGACGGCCGTCAGGTCTGAAAGTCCAAAGGCGAAGAGTACTGAAGCCATGATCGCCGCAGCTCCGGTAATCATCCGGCCGGTGCTTTCCAAACTCCGCGCCACGGCTTGGGTGTTATCGCATATTTGCTCGTACTCCTCGCGTACCCTGTTGAGCAGCAACACCTCGTAGTCCATCGAGAGGCCAAATAGGATGCAAAACATCATTATTGGGGTCATTGGCAAAATGGGACCCGGCGTGAAGCGGAGCCACGAGGCCAGATGACCGTACTGGAAGATCCAAACAAGGGCGCCGAAGGATGCGCTGATGGACAGCAGGTTCATAAGCACGGCCTTAAGGGGGAGCAGAACGGACCCAAGCAGTATGAAAAGCACAAAGTAGGTTACAAGGACGATGAGCCCTACCACAAGTGGCGAATGCTTCTTAATGGCCTCTGTTAAATCTGATTGAAACGCACTTTCCCCCGTAACCATGAGTTCGCCATCTACTGGAGGATGCGACTCGCGGATCGTCCTGACCAGACTACGCGCCTCAGAACCGCCCTCGGGCAGAGATGTTTGAGCAACGAGCATAACGATATCCTCGCCCACCATCTTGTTCAGAGCGAGTTGGACGCCCTTTGGGAGCGGAGGCATTGGAGGCGTGAGGATCTGCACGTATGCATTGCGACTGATAGAAGGATCAAGATCCACGATGCTCTCCACGTGGTTGACGGCGGGGAGCTTTGCCAGCCAGCGGCTCAGATCGTAGATACGGTCAACGTTGTCAGCGGTCAAAGGAGAAGGAGGAAAACTGTTCGGATAGCGGACCACCACAATGATAGGGTTGGAATCCGGGTTATGGAATTCACTGCGTAGTAGTTCCATGCCCCGGCGGGATTCCGCCGTTTTAGGAAGTTCCGTGACGCCTGAACCAAGTCGGATGTGCAGAAACGGTATGCCGAGCAAGACGAGAAAGAGAGCAGCAGGCAGTAGTACCCTCCAGGGATAGGCCATGACCATGTTCGTCAGCGACCGCCAGAATCCGGCGCCTCGTCCAGTGTTTCGGGGATTTATCAATGGCAGTCTCAAGGAATCGACCCTGGGTCCTAAAATGGCGAGCAGCGCCGGAAGAAAGGTCATGGCGTAAAGAACGGAAACCGTCACGACGATGGCGCCCGCAATGCCCATTGAGCTCAGATGGCCGAGCCCCAGGAACAACATACCAAATAAACCGATAGCGACCGTACCTCCCGAAAAAAGAATCGCTCGCCCGGTGGTTGCCATGGTGTGCGCCAGCGCGTCAGGAACGGGGCGTCTGTGAATTTCCTCGCGAAACCGGCTTAGGATGAAAAGCGAGTAGTCGATAGAAACCCCAAGGCCCACCATCACGACGACATTTTTGGCGAAGACCAGAACGGGGGTAATTCGGGCCAGCAGGAGCGTGCCGGCTATTCCGGCAGTCACCGCGAGCAGGCCGACGGCAAGAGGAAGTGCCGCCCCGAGCACAGACCCGAACACGAGAAGGAGAACCAGCCCAACTAGAGGAAGGACCCTCATTTCGGCGCGTTTCGCGTCCTCCTCTGCCAAAATCGTGAGGTCGTGATTTAATGGCAATGAACCGAAAGCTGTCACTTCCAGTGTATCGGAATGCACTTTTGCGAGTAATGTCGGATAAATGTCCATCGCAAGCGTCGTCTGGCTCGCGGTATAATCTTTGATCTCTACTTTGACAATCGTACTCCGCCCATCGCGGGAAATGGATCGGGAATCCACCTCAGCCCCATCGTAGGCGGTAAGAACGGATGCGACGTACGGGTCATCGTGCAGTGGCGCTAATGTCCGCTCGACCTCAGCCTTAAATGTCGGATCAGTGGATCGCAGTGACGCGCTTCGAAAGATCATGCCAAAGGAGGGGAGGCTGGGAGGAAGTTCCCTTTCCATCAGGTTGAGGGCTCGCGCTGATTCGGTGTGGGTCGGGATTATGGCGGATTCCAGGCGCCCCCCCTGGCTCGTCAGCCAGGCAGCAGGCCCGAGTGAAAGAACCGAAATGATTAATACCCACCAGCGAAAGCGGTAAACCCAACGTCCCCAGGTTGCCAACATGAATATTCCTACTCTTTGGAACTAAAGGCCACACCAAAAAACATATTAACGTTGCGTTCTTGTCTTCCAAGAAGGGCTTTCCATTTATCGGACGGCTCTCCACCTCTTACCAAAACCCTAATCGTGACGCTCGACTTTCTGTCGAAGCATGCTGATCAGAGAATCAAAAGATTGATGGGCCAGGATCGAAGTGATCTGACTTCGGTAGTTATCGACGTAGCTGATTCCCTCAACCACTACGTCATATACTTTCCACTGCCCTCGCTCCCTGTGTAACTTATAGTCGATGGAGATATTATCGCTCTGATGTAGAAAGTGAGTCTTTACAGAAGCGAAATCATCGTCAACTCTTTGGGAATCGTAGAAGGTCTTTTCATCGTGGTAATTTTCCATCCGACCGATGTAGGTATTGAAAAGAAGCTTCTTGAACAGTTTTGCGAACTCCTGAATCTTCTCAGGGGGCTGTTGTTTCCATGCATCCCCCAGGGATCTTCTCGACATTTCATCGAAGTTGAAATAATTACTCACGACATCTAGGATCTCGCCTTCTCTTTGCCGTAAAGACTGCGCCTGGCCGCTCTTAGACTGGTGCAAAATTGTAAGCACCTTATCCGTGTTGCTCTGTATGACCTCCATTGGGGCGGAATCAGTGGCCAACGCTAATCGTGGAAAGATGAGCAGCATCCAAATGACCAACAGTCTTAACAAAAAATTTCTTTCTTTCAATTGCAACAGCATTGTTTCTCCTCGTCGAATTTCCCAACAAATCAACGAAGGGCATTTGCCCGCCCTTTTCTTAAACGGATATAATGATCCGGAGAACCACATTAATTTTCTCTTAACTTTGTCTGGCAAATGGGGCCCAGGTTTTCACATACCAGTTTAAACAAAAAGGGGGAGACATAACTAGCGAATCAATGACTCCTTAGTTCTGAACAACCTTTTGACGCACCAGCAGATCGCCAAACGATCGGTTCGATAATATCGAGTCGACCTGGCGCAGTAGCTATCATTCAACCAAACTAACCCCTTCAATCACGATGTCAATACCAACCAGTTCCATCCGTGATATGCAGGCGAAACTCGACCGGTACGGATCAGGTGCTTCGCCACGCTGGCCAACATGTTGGCCGGCTGTGTAACGCAAGTCAACGCGGATGCGTGCAGCAGCGTGTTCGCTGCGGCCAAAGGCCCGACCGGTATCGCACCGGCAGACACGCTCGCGGCGGCCGAGTCCATCGCCCGCTATCCGTGGTATCAGCCTGAAAGGATGTTCGCTCTGCTCGACCAGTTCTATGCGTATCCGAAGAGCAACGAGGTGGTGCGGCGACGAAAAAAGAATAATCGAAGGGAAACCCATACGCAAAGGGTTCTGGCAGTTAACTGCCAAAACCGGCTCCAGGGAGTCGGTGGCGTATTTGCTGGAGACCCACCTTTTTTGCAGCCGCCCTTGCCTGCCTCAATTGCTCTCCCAAATTTCGGTTCGAATATGATTGCAAAACCTCAACTTTTTGAGCGCAAACCTGAGATCAATATTCAGAGGAGAGAAATGTGGAATCCGCTGAGAATAGCTTGCGCAACGGATACAGCAGTCCTCGACCTCGCCCGATTTAAGGCCGAGGATCATCCCCGCCGATGTTGGCGTGTGCAGAGCAGGTCTGATAGCGCGCCCTGTTCATTCAACAGCCTTCTCAGTCCTGGGTTCAGTCCGAATCCGGACCTCGGGTATGGATTTGTGGTGCAAGACCCTCTGCGGATACGGCAGTTCGATGCCTTCTGTCTTGAACCGCCGCCAGATACCCATGAGAAGCTCGTTTCTGACAGCACCAAGGCCATTTTGCGGATCGTTTATCCAGACTCGCAACTCAAGATTAACTGCGTTGTCCCCGAAGCCTGTCAGCAAGCAGGCAGGTTTGGGTTCATGCAGGACTCGCATGGTGTCCCCTGCGGCTTCCAGCACCAACCTGGTGGCCGTCTCTAAATCTGAGTCGTAGGAAATTCCTACGGGGACCTGCAGCCTGACGAGATTGCTGCTGTATGACCAATTGATCACTTCACCTGTGATTAGACTCTCATTGGGTATAAGATGTTCTACGCCACTCCTTGTGACTACGGAGACATAGCGGCTGCCGAGGAAATTGATCCAGCCGTAGGTGTTTCCCAATTGAATCACGTCGCCGGGCTTGATGGATTTATCCGCGAGGATCATGAAACCACTGACCAGATTGGCGAAAATTTTCTGCAGGCCAAAGCCGATTCCCAGCCCTATAGCCCCACCAAACAGGGCAAAGACTGTCAGATCGATCCCCATATAATGCAGGACTACGACCACCGATGCGGAAAACAACAACAACCTGCAGAGTTTATAAAAGAGGGCCTGGGTTGCGGGAGGCAGACCTGATCCGGTCTGCAACCAGAGATGCAAAATGATCAACAGGTTCTTCGAAAGCCAGTAAAGAAACAACAACAGCCAAGAGGCTCTTAAAATAGTCAGCATGGATACATGCACATTGCCGTGTTCGAAGTAGATATCGGTGAAAAAATTTGTCCAGATGCCCTCCGCATGGAAGGCGTAAACAATTGCCCAAAGCCAGATCGCCACGGTAAGGATTGCCGACCAATAACGATTGGTCATCGGGGCGGCGAGAAATCGAACAAAAAACAGGGCGAGCGCCACAAACAACAGGGTTTCGAAGCCTTCAGCGGGCCAATCGAAATGATGCGCCAGGCGAAGTACAATCTCCAGGAATAGGACAGTCAGGATTGGGCGGACGACCTTAAGGAAAGTTTTGGTTTTCCGCCGGTCTGAGGATTCCTCGCTCAATCCCGCTAGGGCCATGTAGCGTTCAAACCAGGAACGGAAGGCTCCGGCAGCCATATGCGCCAGCAGGAAAGCGAAACCACCGGCGGCGAGTTGGGCTGCCATGGCCCAGGTGAGGACATGGTTTGGCAAGTACTGATGGACCTGCGGCCAGATCTTTTTCAAAGATAAAAATGCAGATGAAATTTCCATAGTGCTCCAATGCAACTGGGCCTTCATGCTGACAGGCGGTCAATTGGGATAGGGGACATCATGTTTTCTTTCCGTGAACCAATTGATCCGGCTTATTTATGGTACCGTCTCGGCGACAGAGTGAGCTGGACATTTCAACTGCACAGGGCATAAGAAAACCTGCTGGAGCCGGAAGCCGAAGCATGAGAGCGTTGATTCCCTTTCAGAGAGCTAACCCCACCTTGAACGATACATGGTCGCCTTTAAGAGTCCTGAAGGTATCCATTTGAGGCAACCACTTCAGCTTGGCCACAAGGGTACGGCCGCAGATCAGGGTGGATATGTAGGAAACCACCGGCCCGATGCCGGCCATTTCAGTTTTCAAAGGGGCCAGGCTTCGCCCCGGAGCCGCTGTCGGCGGTAAACTGATCCCAGTAGAACACATTGGCACCGACTCCGATAACAGCACTCGAAAAAAGGCAGATGTTCTGCAATGGTCGTGTCGATGTGGAACACATCACCAGTTTGATAGTCGGTTGCGTCGTTTTCCGTATTCAAATCAAAACCGGTGAAAGTGGTGAATTTGGTCCGATCTTCTTGGTTATCCAGCTGAACGAAGCCTCTGGTTCAAATGCACAGTAACTGAGGCCCACGTTAGCCGGCTGAACGGTATTGTATGCGCCGGTTGGGACATACACATCAAGCTGCACACCCCCTTTGAAATCGCCACAGTTCCAGTGAAGCCAGAAAGGAATAAAGGCAACGTCACCAATAACGGTGGCAAAGTCGGTCGTGGTGATGGTTCTAAGGGATTTCAGCCGTGGTCGGATTCCGCAGCCGATCTCCGCCGGAAAAGCAGTTTGAGTAATTTGCCTTCACCCAGCACACGCCCTAATTCCTCGAAAGCGAAAAAGGGTATGAAAGCGACAAATGTGACCAGGCATCTGGCGAGCAATTCGTCCGTGCCTGCACTCATGAGCTCTTCAAAGCCTCCCGTGATGCCTTTCCCATGCAGCAATCCGCTTATGGTGTGCTCGACAACACCGAACAGCCCCACAAATATGGTGAACACAACGGCTTTGTACAGGGTTGGCAAGATCAAAGGATGGTCTTGGAACCGCCGGCCCAGGTGCAAAGCACGCCCCACGAGAATGACTTTGGCTAAGACCAGCGCTTGGATGAGGCCTACCCCATAATGCAAATAGCCGATTTGATACTCGCCCAGTATCAATCCACGATACCATGTAAATGAACCGAAAAAAAAGGCCAGGTATAAGAAGGTGATGTAATAATCGGTCATTTCGCCGATAGCCTTGGACTTCCAGCCGGCTCTCTTCGTGTTCGTGTCGTTCATTGTCTATCCCAATCCTCTCTGTTTTCAGTCGAGTCCGAATTTGTTCGGCGCTCAAGCATTCCCAGTTCTCGCCGGGCAACACATCAGCGCCACGCCGGCCCCCACCTCAATCACTGCTGGCAGGGTCATAAGAGTTTTTCAGGGTTCTTCCGTTTGTTTGGTTTGCCGGGTCACACCCGATTGGGACAGGTGCGGCCCGGTGGACGGTTATGAACTCAGGAGCTTCGACTACTGCCCGTGATGTGCCTTAATGGCTTCCTCGATCTTCGCTTTCACGGCATCGAGGTTGAAGCTCGCGCCCTTCTGCATCGGCGGGAACTCGAGGGCCGTCATGGCCAGCTTCGCCACCTCCTGTTGGACGAACACGAAGCGCCAGAACTCGTACTGGAACCAATTAAAGTACGTGTATGAGCCGTAATTTCCCGCCGGGTATGCTGTGTGCTCGAAGGGGTCCAGACGCAGATTTGTGAGAACCGGCGCGTCAACTTGGGCCTTGCTGCCGACCCAGCCGCCGGGCTGGTCAATGAACCGATACTTGAAGTCGTCCAACCGCACCGCACCGAGTGTGCTTTCTCCAAAGTAAAAGATCTCATGACGGGCCGATGGACCCTTGCCGGTGATCATGTCCATCTGGTTATAGCCGTCGAGATGGTTTTTGTAGGTCCGGTCGCCGATCTGTTTTCCCTTCAGCAGTTCCTCTTTGAGGTTCGGATTGCCGGCGGCGGCCACAAAGGTCGGCAACCAGTCGAGGCCGGAGATGATCCCGTTTTCGACCGTGTCGGCCGGCACATGGCCGGGCCAGCGAATCATCGCAGGGCAACGGAAACCACCTTCATAGACCGTGCCTTTGGCTCCGAAGAACGGGGTTTGTCCGCCATCGGGCCAGGTAAAGCTCTCGGTGCCGTTGTCGGTGGTGAACATGACGATGGTGCTGTCGTCTACACCCATGTCCTTGAGCTTCTTCATCACGTCGCCCACGATGTCGTCGAGCTGCGCCATGCCAGCTTCCTGAATGGTCCAGCCATTCTTCGAGTTGCGCATTTTCTCATACTTCTCCGAGAGATGGGTGACGATGTGCATACGAGTCGGGTTGAGCCAGACGAAGAAGGGTTTGCCGTCCGCCTTGGCCTTGTCCATGAACTTGAGCGAAAGGTCGAGGATTTCGTCATCCACCGTCTCCATCCGCTTGGGATAGAGCGGGCCGGCATCCTCGATCTTCTGCTTCCCGATCTTGCCCCAACGCGGCTGCTCGGTCGGGTCATCCTTGTCCGCCGCCCAACTGTGGACCATGTTGCGCGGACCTACTTTGTCCAACAACTCCTGCGGGTAGGCGGGGTGCGCGGGGTCCTCCATCGCGTCGAGGTGATAGAGGTAGCCAAAGAACTCGTCGAACCCGTGGACGGTGGGCAGGAACTCATTGAGATCGCCGAGGTGGTTCTTCCCGAACTGGCCCGTCGCATAACCCATGGACTTGAGCGCCGTCGCAATGGTCACGGCCTCTGCGGGAATCCCGATGTCCGCACCGGCCTGGCCGACCGTGGTCATGCCGGTGCGCATCGGAAGCTCGCCGGTGATGAAAGCGGCCCGCCCCGCCGTACAACTCGCCTCGCCGTAGTAGTCGGTGAACATCATCCCTTCTTTGGCCAGCTTGTCGAGGTTTGGTGTGCGGCCGGCCATCATGCCGCGATGGTAGGCGCCGATGTTCCAAATGCCGATGTCATCTCCCATGATGACGACGATATTGGGTTTCTTATCCGCCATTTCCTTCTCCTTTTTCAGGTTGCACACTCCAAAATTCTCCTCACACCATCAACACATATGAGGCCTTATTCCTCTTGCTGTGCCTTTCTCACACCTCCTTTTTTAATGGTGATTCGAGGATAACTTTTTCGCTTTCCAGACTTGCGAGCCAAAATCCAGCGGGCGTTCCCGGCGACGAGCCGCTCCCAGATCTCCATCTCGCTATCTCACTTTGTTCCCGAGGCTATATTGGCAAGCTTCAGTAGGCTGGATGGTGCGTGAGAAACAAATGAGACTCATGGAAAAACCAGTCGATGAAATGGGCAATATCTGCAAGACGGTTTGGGAATAGAATAATTTCCCACTATATTTCGAGACTTAAAAAGAGATATGCATGAGGAACTACCGGCGCAAGTGCACCGCCTTAATCAGCTCTACCGGCCCGGATCAGAGTCGCTCCAGCAAATAAGATCAATGTGGGGTACGCGGAGCCTTCCATCACAAGAGGACTTGGTTTCACCTATGCCCTTAAAGTTTCCTTGGCAGCGCGAGAGAGCTACTGACCTCCGAGTTGTGGGCAGAATCAGAAATTAAAATACCGTGCCAATCCATTGAGTCCACAGAATAGACCGCATAACGCCAAGGAAAGGAGGCCGCCAATTCGTGACGTCCCCGATCTTGAGGGAAGGTTCGGGAAGCATTTGGCTGGCCCCCTGAATCGCTGGGCAACGTCTCTACTGTTAAGGTCCTTTCTCGCGCAAATTCAATAAAGGGGAAAAGTCAGGAGGCATGGACAAATCCGAGAACGGCAATACATTATTTTAGATTAAATTGAACTGAGTTTCAGGAGGTCAAAACATGAAGACTAAATCAACTTTAATTATAACGTGTCTGGCTCTTGCTGTCCTCTTGCTCGTTGCGCCAACAACGAGGGCCGAGGCGCAATGCTGCGGGCTCGACATACTTGCCGCGCCTTTCGTGGCAGCGGGGGCGATAGTTTATGGAGCGGTGGCGGTATCGGCCGCTGTCGTGACGGCCCCTTTCACTGCTCTAAGTTGTGGTACTTGCGGCGTTAGCTTGTGCAATACGTGTGGCTTTAACTTGTGCAATCCGTGCGGCCATCCCACTGTTTCATATGTACCCGGCAATGACGGTCGATCCTGAGTGAGTTCCCGAATAAGGAGAAAATAGTGAAAGAGCAAAAAGTAATGTTCAGATGTTTTTACCTATTTGCAATAGTGTCAATCGTATCGGCGCTGCTTTTGCCGGCTCTTGCCGGAGCTCAAGAATTCCCGATCATGGACCGGGTTGCCGACAAAGTCATCCAGAGGTACCAGAATTCGAGCTGCGAGCAGTTGTGGCAAAAAAAGGGCAAGCCAAAGCCGGCGATGGAGCAGAAAGCCGTCCAATTGCTAAGGAGCGACCCACAGATGCGCTTTGCGTTCATCGACAAAGTTGCGGCTCCCATCGCCAATAAAATGTTCGAATGCGGCATGATTCCATGAATGTCGCGGGGCTACCGCTTCAATTCAATAGCCGGTTGCCGAAGGACTGCATAAACACGAGAAGAGGAGGCTTGTCGCCTCCAGGCTCCTGGCGGGTCGGAGCCTGCCAGGCAGACATCGCAAAGTACTGCCGTGGCGCACAGGGCCCGAAGCAGGAAATGCAGTGCCTGAAAGAAAACAAGGAACGCTCTCGCCAAAATGCAAGATGCACGTACTGCAGGAGCTGAAGGCAGTTAAGGAAGCGCACCAGGATGGCGAGGCGGGTATCTATGTGTTAATGCCAGGGCGTACAACCGAGTGAGGGTCGTGTCATAAGGTGTTTGAAAGCGGACAGGCAGGAACTAGCGCCCGAGTCCAAGGCGGGTATTATGGATTTGCTGATGAGCAGGTAATGCCCGCTCTCTGTCTCAATGGGCTGGACCACGAGAGGGGGCTGGGTTCCGGGGTTTTCCTGACGATTGATGGCAAGCTGCGCTGAGAATTCTTAACGTTTAGTGAGAGGCTTTACTACTTTACATGAGGAGTATCTCAATGCGAGTAAACAGAATCTGGATCCCGGCAATCCTGGCAATCCTGACCCTTTTTCTGACCGCCGGCCCGACTCCGACCGCCGCCGCGCAACAGACGGCCACGACGAAGGAGCCGGACCCTTTGGTGGTTTTGCGGCAAATGTGTGACTACCTCAAATCACTCCAACAGTTTTCTTTTCACAGCGAGGTCGCCGACGACCAGGTCTACCTGGACGGG
>OMOE01000044.1 GCA_900290365.1 Syntrophobacter sp. SbD1
CCGCGCTTGAACTAAATCAGGAATTCGTCCACAAGCCGCTCCCACCCTATTTCGGGCGCTTCCTTGAAAACGTCTCTGGCGGCCTCACTATCTGGAGCGATAAGTGAAAGTCGTGATTCCTCTGCAAGCATGGAGTTCAGATACATGGCCTCTTCGTCAATCCACGAAAGACCCTCGAAGTCGAAAAAGAGGTTGTCCAGGTTTTCCTGGAGGTTCGAGGGCTGAATGACCATGAGCCAACCTTCTTCATAAGGCGCATTATTGGCGATGGATGCTTTATCGAGAAGCTTGTGGTTCACGGCTACCACGATCCCATCGACCGGGCTGATGATCACGGCTTCCCTCCCGGACCGCTTCACAATCGCGGCCGGCTGCCCCTGGCGCAACACCGAACCGGGATCCGGCGCATCGATCTCATCCTGGGGGCCAAGCAGCCGCAGGGCGAAATCATCGATTCCCATTCTCACCCAGCCTCCGTATTCGACACGAGCCCAGCTATGCCCCCGGTGATAGTAGTAATTCCGGGCCACGTCGTATCCGGATGCACTGCCCTGGTTCGTGTGCCCTCGGCCGGGAAGCTCCCCTGCATCTTCGATCATCTGTTCGACCGGGCAGTTAGCGCAATCATCCGAGCTGCACAGCCCGTAGGAAATGCGCCCGCTCAACATATGGCGGCACTTGCCCTTCGAAATGGACCACATCGGGCTTCGGGCGCCGCTTTTTCCGCACGCTTCGGCGTTATCCTTGCCGCCGCTCCGCACGGTTTTTTCGATGGAACATCCGAGGCAGTCGAAGGCGTTGATGCACGCCGTAGATTCGATTGCACCGGCTTTACTCCAGATACACTCCTCGTTCGGCATCGAAAACACCACCGGCAGCCCTGTCCGTTTGCGATCCACTGTTTCCATGATGACCTCCTTTTTATAAACAAAACCTGAACAATCACTCTCAGACTTCGATCATCTTTACACAGACAGATCAGCATGATTCGGGCCAACCATTTCCATCCTGCGGTAATTCTTACAAGTGATTGTTTTCATAGTGCTATTGAGGCAATGGGTTATCCGAAGTGTTTAAAAAGCCGGCTTTGCGGGTTGATCGCAAATGTCGCATATTGCATCAACGTTTATCTAAACTCCTATATCTCCAATCATATCCATGGAATATACCGCAGGTGCATTTTGCAGCACAGTGGTGCAATATGCAACCTCCGCTCTGCTCCATTGTGCAGAACAAAACTCTTTTGTTCTCAAGTTGACGATCGAATATTGTTTACGTAGAATATGATTATCGTATTTTACAAGGGGGAAACGATGCGATCAGACATAAGTGCTACCGATGCGGTAAGACATTTTTCTGAGCTGTTGAACAACATCAAATACCGCGGGGACCGCTACACGATCATTCGCGGTGGAAAACCAGCGGCGGCCCTTGTCCCGGTGGATGAAGCCGGCTCTCTGCGGCGTATGGGCGATCTGAACGGCATTTTCCAGACCCTGCCTCACCTCGAACCCGATGACATCAATTTTGCCGATGACGTTTTGGAGTCAATCAAAGCCCAACCCCCTCTGCCGGGTGATGCGGCATGGGTGTAATCTTTGATTCCAGCGAAATCATCTTTTTCGAACGGGACCGTACACAGGTGGCAAGCCTCGTATCCGGCCGAGAGGGTGAACCCTTTGGCATCAGTGTGGTTACCGTAGCGGAACTGCTCCATGGTGTGGAGCGCGCCGACACCGAAGCCCGCCGACTAAAGCGCCAATCCTTCGTCGAAAAGGTGTTGGAGTCGTTTCCCATTTTTCCCTTCGATACCACAGTGGCGCGCATTTATGCGCGCATCTGTGCCTCCCTGGCCAAGAAGGGATATACCGTAGGCGCACACGACCTGATTATTGCCGCCACGGCCATTTCCCTCGACTATTCGGTCGTCACGGCTAATCGGCGCGATTTCGAGAAAATAGAGGGGTTAAAGTTGGAAGAACGATTCGAGGCAAAATCCTGAATCGCCTTCCGGCATTACCGGGACCGGACGAATGCTTCTGTCCACGTTGTCCACACAGTTCGAACATACGAAACAAAAAAACCCCCTCGCACCATTTCGGTGTGAGGGGGTTTTTTAAAGTATGAGGCGGCGGCGACC
>OMOE01000175.1:0-1674 GCA_900290365.1 Syntrophobacter sp. SbD1
TAACCCGGGCCTCTATGTCGGGCTT
The DNA here is from genome assembly GCA_900290365.1 of Syntrophobacter sp. SbD1. Classification (GTDB taxonomy): domain Bacteria; phylum Desulfobacterota; class Syntrophobacteria; order Syntrophobacterales; family Syntrophobacteraceae; genus SbD1. Next base: position 26 of record OMOE01000175.1, read on the forward strand.
TGCCTGCGGCGCCACTGATGCCACTGCCGCCACCTTCGCCAACGTATAATTCATTGTCTCTTCGTTGCCCGCCTGTATTTGCACCGTGTCTTCCACCATCTCATATCCGTCAAGAACAACTCTCAACCCCACGCTGCCGGGCGAAAGCCCACTGATAGTCATGGGCGTAAACCCCTTTTGAGCACCATTCACATAGACCATAGCTCCTGCAGGAGTTGATTTCACCTTGATTGAGCCGGCTGCCGGCGTTTCAGGCTTCGGCGGCACGGAGGCCGGACCGGGCCCGCCTGCCGGTTGGACCGATCCCTCCACTTCGATGGTCACTTTGAAATAGAATTTTTCCGTCAGACTATCCATTTTCCACGGAACCTGAATACCTCCCGTTTTGATCTGAACATCCTTGCCCACTTCCCTGAATACGTCCTCGACGTCAAGCCCCGGCTCCGTAATGATGCGGGCAAGCGATTCGGTGTATGGACTATTCCTTCCAACGCCATCGGCTGCGGTCTTACCGGGACCGGTTGCATAGGCAACCATGGTTCCGCTCGGCGCATCCATAACGGCCAGACCCGATCCCGCACCACGCAATCCCTTTTCTCCGAAAGGGTTGTTGCGGCAGGCATCCAGAACTATGATATTGACCTTCGTTCCCGAAGCGTTCATATCGTCCAACACGTTGTCAACGTTGACCAACTCATACTTGACGTCCGTTCTCGATACAACATTGGCCGACGTTGGTATAAGATAATTCCTGCCGTCAACCTGGACCCCATGCCCGGAGTAGTAAAGGAAAGCTACTCTTTTACCCCTTATGGTCTCCCCGAATTTCCGGATGACATTGTCAAGCCCGGCTTTGTCCAGATTAGTCTGAGCCTTGCCTCCCACCAGTTCGAACCCAAGGCTTTTGAGCGCATCCGCCATAATAACGGCATCGTTGATCGGATTGGAAAGTGGAGGCGCATTTTTATAAGCGGCATTGCCAATTACCAGCGCCACGCGATCTCCCGTTGAAGCAGAGGTCCCGCCACTTCGCCGTATTATGCCCCGGTCATCTGATGCGGAGCAGGGCGCAAACAGCAGCCCCATGCATATTGACGCCAGAACCAATATACTGAGCAACCTTCCAACCATGGTTTCCCTCCTCGCGTGCTTGTTTCCGTGTATGACAATATGCATGAGTTTATAACAGGTAAAGATACAACCGGAGGGATTGGCAGGTCAAAGGGATAATCGTTGGCGCCCCCAATCACTTTTTCGGCCGCAACGGAGGGAAACCCTGAATCCGCGTACGCAGCGCATACTTGGGAGTTGCACACTTCTCATTCTGGAAATAATGGCAAATGCCCTCGGGGAGAAGGTGAAGCGACCTTTGGCGGCTTACTAATTGTAATGCTTCCGCGGTGAACAATGCACCAGGCAAGCGCCGGTTTGTAACGAAATACTGCTCTGGACCCATTGTTTTCACAATCATACGCCTTATTTTCGGCACACGTGAAGTTCAGGGAGGAATATTTTTATCAGGCCTCATGCCTTATGCCTTCCGTGAACTTTTTCCAGGCCCGAGCCCGTGCAACCAAAGGAGACAGATGATTATGGAGCAGCAGATGAACGCGGTGAAGCAGATGATCGAAATGCAGAAAGCCGGCTTT
>OMOE01000175.1:1684-26338 GCA_900290365.1 Syntrophobacter sp. SbD1
TTATGGAGCAGCAGATGAACGCGGTGAAGCAGATGATCGAAATGCAGAAAGCCGGCTTTGACAGCATCATAAACAGCACACTCATGTTTTTGAATCAATCGGATGTAATGCTCAATTCGTTCCTGGGTCTCGCAACATGGATGCCCGAAGAGATGAAAAATGCATTCAGACAACAGACGGAGACCAAGAAACAGGCGTTTGAATTTTTCAAGAAATCCATTGATGACGGGTACGATAATCTGATGAAACTCTTGGCGGAAGGAAAGTTTCCCAAATTCGGCCAGTAGGTTGCCTCTATAATCTTGCGAAAATGACCGGTCCACGGGGAGGAGTCAAACTGGTTCTGCCCTTTTTTGTTTGGGCTTTCCGGCAAACGCCAGCCTGGATAATTGTAAAATGGATATGGTGGGGTCCGTGTTGTTTGTGACCAATCGAACGTGTAAACTCGGCTTGCCATAACTGTGAGTCCATTCTCCGGTGGATTGCCATTTCCATATGAAATGGACCTTTTGAGGATTTCGCCGCGCCGCTCGTCGGCTGGAGAGGCCCGGTTAGACTGCCCCGTTGTCAGCTCCTGAGGAAAGACGCTTGGATTTTGGCGGACAGATCAGGCGATCTGGATTAGTATAACAATGGTGGACATAGCGTCTTAATTTACCTCCTCCAATTAGGTTCTCTTGCTCCTTTCCAGCTTCAAGCTCACTATGTTCTTCGGGTCAGGACATCGGACCTGGATAGTGTCACCGCTCCACCAGGGGAGATTTCCTCCAAATTGAAAGGTCTGAAGGGTAGGGAAAATGTCATGGTAGAAGAAGCCGCACAAGCCGCCGGGATTATGACAACTGATCTCAAAGGCATCCCCTGCCTGATGACCAGAATTGCAATGTCCCTCCGCTTCGATAACGGTTGCGACTACCTTGTAGCCTATACCTGGATCCAGAGCCATTCCACTACTCCTTTCCTGGGTAGGTTGGTGGTTTCAGGCAGAGTTAAGCACTAGTTCGAAGGACTCCAAGGGCAATTATAATTTCGCCAGCGTCAAAATGCACTTCTTCACTCCAACCCTTTCCGGCTTCGCCGCCAGATCCATCAGCCACTGTTACTACGACACTCCCGGCGCCACCCCGGTTGAAAATATGAATGCTGAACGCTTCAGCATCAAAGGCGACCTCTTGGATGTTTCCATAGGAAATGATGCGAGATAGTTGATTCTGCGGCCGTTCTCGTAAACAGGGCCTGTGACCTGGGCGGCAGATTGCCTTGTTATGGTGTAGGATTTTAAAGAGCGGGCGGGTTCGAACAAGTAAATCAGCGGCGTCGCAGGCCACCCGTTTTATGGATTGAGCCGGGAACGGTGGCTTAACATGTCTTTACAAATATGTACATTTATTTACAGTACGCCGCTTGCTTCCCCTGTGCTTGCCCGGCAAAAGTTAGAAACCTGTAAACCTAGAGCTGGCGAATGGATTTGAACCATCAACCTGCTGATTACAAATCAGCTGCTCTGCCGTTGAGCTACGCCAGCCGAATTTTGGAAACCCTTATACCACGCGGATTTCTCAAAATCAAGGCAGTGGCTCGAACGCATAAATGAGCCGATGAAAGACCCCCGCCTGCTCCCGGCTATATATCCTGTCTTGAATACCGGATTTATTTCTGCCAGCGAATCATTATATTTAAATAAGATCAGAAATATCGGATAGATACGTCCGATGGAAGGAGAATTGGAAATGAACAGGAACAGGAATTCTGTTTGTACGCAAGCTTTGATCCTGGTCCTTGCCGTGCTGTTGGCGGCGCCGGCCTGGGTGTTTGCCCAGGGCGACCAGACGAACAAAAAGTTCACCAGCGCACAGATTGACCAGATGCTTGCAGGTATTGCCCTTTACCCTGATTCACTGCTCGCGCAGATCCTCATCGCGGCAACCTACCCGGACCAGGTTGCAGATGCGGACCACTGGGTGAAGGATCATCCCGACTTAAAAGGAGATGCGCTGAATGCGCAGCTGGATAAAATCGACTGGGACCTGAGCATTAAGGCGCTGGTTCCTTTCCCGCAGGTGCTGGCCATGATGGATGAGCACATGAACTGGACAACGCAGCTTGGCCAGGCTTTCCTGGCCCAGCAGACTGAAGTCATGGACCACGTTCAGGAAATGCGGTCAAAGGCTTACGCCGCTGGCAATCTCAAGTCTACCGAACAGCAGAAGGTGGTGGTCAATAAAGAGAGCAATGGAGAGGATATAGCGATCGAACCTGCCGATCCTGACGTTGTTTATGTACCGTATTATGACCCGTCGGCGGTATACGGTGGCTGGTGGTGGCCTGGATATGACCCCTATGCCTGGTATCCTTTCGGAGGACCAATTATTACAGCCGGTCTCTTCGGATTTGGCATTGGTATTGGCGTAAGTCCGTTCTGGAACTGGGGCTGGGGGTTCTGGAACTGGGGCGGCGGCTGGGGCGGCGGCTATGGCGGCAACAGCGTCTTTGTAAACGTCAACCGAACCGTCAATATCAATAACAGCACCATCAATGGTCTCACTCCAGGCACTCTGCAGACTGCCAATCTCACAGCGGCAGCAGCAACCGGGACGGCTGACCCGGTAAGGAACGCCGCGCGTGCGGCGGGGACGACGCATACCGGACTTCCCGCATCAGTGGCAGCGCGGACCGGTGCTAACTCTGCTGCCACTCGTGCTGCCCGTGCTACCGGTCGAACTGCCGGTGCAGTTGGCCGTACAGGCCGTGCCGGGGGTACGGCAGGTGTTGCCGGTCGAACTGCTGGTGCAGTTGGTCGTACCGGTCGAACGGCAGCTCGAACTGCTGGTGCAGTTGGTCGTACCGGTCGAACGGCAGCTACCGGAACCCGGCCGTCGGCAGTTTCTATCGAACACCAGCTTAGCCAGGGTCGAACCGGATCAACGCGAGGCGCCAGCGGATCGAGAACAGCCGGTAACCTGGCTCGAGGCGGTACCTCCATGACAACCGGCAACGTGTCGAGGGGCGCCACGGCTAGAGGTAGAGATGTGGCGGCAGGAGGCGCGCGCAGTAGCGCGTCCGCGGCCAGAGGCGGGACAGCGCTAAAAAGCAGCGCGCCGCGTGGCGGCGTTTCCCATAGCAGGGTCAGCGGCGGCGGTTTCCGCGGCGGCGTTTCCCATAGCACGGTTGGCGGAGGCGGTTTCCGTGGTGGAAGCTTTGCCCATAGCGCGGTTGGCGGAGGCGGCTTCCACGGCGGAGGCGGTGGCTTCCATGGCGGCGGAGGTGGCGGCCATCCCGCTGCCGGAGGTGGCGGCCATCCCGCTGGTCGCAGGTAAGTACAGTAAATCGGGAACCCCGATTTACTGGTTGGCGGGTTTCAGGTTACGGGTTACGGGTTTGAAAAACAACTCGCAACTCGTAACCCCGACGCCCCCTATTCAGCAGTCACTGTGATCGTCATCTTTTTCTTATCACGTTCGATCAAGATCTTGTACTGAGATCCGCCCCGGGCAAGAACCTGATGAATCTCCTCGATGCTGTTTACCGGTGAACCGTCTACTGAGAGGATGATGTCTCCTTTGCTCAAATGTGCCAGGGCAGCAGGTGTGCCACCCAGAACACCGAGGATTTCGATTCCCCGGCCCGAAGGGGCGGGCTGAATTGTTATACCGAGTCTTGGTCGATGGAATGGTTCAGATCTATCGGTTATTATCACATAGTCTGCGAGGTCCGGGTCAAGCGTGGAGAAAGGATAATCTATCGGCACAGGGGCTACGGTTTTGTACTCATGCGGCGTCCGGAGACGGGCTAGATACGGGACCCCCAGGCGGTCGTCTATATGACCCTTGCCGATGGCTGCCATAATTATGCAGCCTGTTTCTTTCTGCTGCACCTGCCGTGTAAGCGTTTGCGCCATTGTCTCCTCCCAGGCGAGTTGAGCTTCGAAGAAGGTTTCAAAGTTTTTGATTGCTCCTCTTTGGTGCTCAACGTACTCTTTTTGGATACGTTTCCGGTTGGCAGGGTCGTCCAGGTGAAATTCGCCGGCCACCTGGAGGCGCTCATCGGGCGTGAGTGAGTCGAGGCCGCTATGGGCTATCTTCCTCACTATCTTATTTGGGGCGTTAAGGCCAAGGACAGGCAGGTGCTTCTCTTTTTGCCAATTGATAAGACCGCGATATAGAGAGTAGGGAAATCCCCATGTCTGCTCCCATTCCACCTCTTTGAGAAACTCCTCCTCGGACATTCCTCCATGGATATATTTGTCCAGAACCGGTTGCGCGGATACCGGAAACATTTCCATTGCAAGTTCGACGCATCGGCCGCCCCGGGAGAGTTGTTGAAGAATTGCCAGCTGGACGCTGTGATCTTCGGCGCTGGTGTGTGTTTCTCCTGTATAAACGATGGATACCTTTGAAAGTATGTCGATAAGTTGATCCATGGTAATCACTTTGCCTGTGGCAGTCTCTAACACGTCGCCGATCCGAAGCTCCGCCGGATTTGCTCTCGTAGAAGGCGGCTGAAGCGGCCCGACCGCCGTCGTGCAGGCTGCCATCAGAAAAAGAGCCGGCCAGATCGCACAAAGCGCTGAAATTGAGCGCTGGACAAGACTTACGGTTTGAAGTAGCTGAGAACTTAAGTACATAATCGGTCCTTGGAATCTTCAGAGTGCGTTTCTGTCGCCATGGTTTGTCTGCCGGAATTTCGAATCCATTCTGGACAATAAAGCTTCAGGAGAATAAAATCACCCCCGGAATTAATAGCGATCACAGATCAAGATAAAATCTTGCGCAAAAACAGAAACCCCTTTATGTCAGTGTTTAGTTTCGATTCAGCTTTCTTAGCATAGAAGAGGTCTTCTTCCTGCGCTGATTTCGGCTTTTCAGGCATGTGATGCCGCCTTTCCGGTTTGGGGAATATTTCTTTTGAAATCCTCAACTTGGATGGTATACAATACTTACTTGGAAAGTATTACTGCGACCAGGGCATCCAGTATAGATAGGATTTTAGGGGCATGATTGTTTACAAAAAGATCCCGTTTCAACTCGGCTCGGAGGTTTTGCTCCGCTCGTCCTCCAGCCACTCGCACAAGGCGAAGAGCAAAATAATCGGTGTGCTCGAAAAAGAATTCATAATGATCGAAAACCCTGTTTTTGCCATCAGCGACAATATTACAGCAATCGTGGAAGATGATCTTCTGGTAGCCTATTTATATGAAGGATACCTCTTTACGTTTAAGAGCCGATTCAACAAAAAACTTATAAAGAATATTATTTGCATTGATTATCCCCAAAATTTCGAAGTAGAACAAGTGAGGGCGGAGCCGAGAGTAAAGGTAAACCTCGAAGCGAAAATTTGCATCAGCGACACGGATTATTCAGGGGTTGTTAGAGATCTCAGCGAAACCGGCTGTTCCTTCGAATTGCCGAAGATCATTTCATTATTTAAAGGTCTTGAGCTTACCGCGTCGTTCACGCTTCCAAACGATCAAGATATAAAAGAGCTGCAATGTAAGGTAACAAGCGTGAAGTATGACCAAATTCACAGAAGGATGGAGATCGGCGCCAGATTTGTGAGTCCGGCTGAAGAAATCTCCAAAATACATGAACTCGTTCGCTTTTGTATGCGGTTTAAAGTGTAGCATGAAGCAGGAAGCGGGGAGCAAGGAGCGGGCTCCACTTGGTTTCTTCCCGCTTCATGCTCCCTGCTTCCCGCTTCCTGCTTTCTTCTGTTGCTTGGAGCCGCCGGCGCCACAGGAACCGGACATTCAGGTTGGGACTCCCATTTTGGGCAATAGCCATTTGTTCAGGATAAACCAGAAAATAAGCGCGCCAAAAATTAGAAGTCCTGTCTGCATGGGCAATTCCTTTGTACAGTTGAGGCCAAATTTCAAAACAGGTTCTGGAACGCTTGTGATTATTACTCTGAAATCCGGATTATTCAATCAGAATAGTAGAAGTGCGCCATGAGCGCGCGAATGTGTTATATTGTGTTGTAATGTAATTTCAGGGCAAAATAATCGATTGTTGGATGAGACTTCGAAAGCGAGAGGCACAGGAGAGCGAAGTGTTTCTTAAAAAAATACTTTCAGTTTTTTTCTTGTTGGTCTGGGGCGTCATATTCGGCTCCGTTTGCACGGCTGCCCCGTTGATGGTTGAAAAGAACCTGTTTTCAAGCGACCGCAAGCCTCCTCCACCTGATTCCGGGGATGCATCCGGCAAACCTGCAAAACCGGGGATGGCCATAGGAAACATTCAACTCGACGGGATAATAATCCAGAACAATGCGAAAAAAGCGATATTACGAATGAAGAGCCTGCCGGGCGGCCCGCCGCCCAAGAAAGGGCAGCCTGCGTCGCCCTTTGTCACTGTTCGGGAGGGCGAGATGGTCAGTGATTACCGTGTGTCAAAGATCGAATCCAAGAGCATTTCGTTCGAAAAAGACGGCCAATCCTTTACAATAGGACTATTTGCCGAAAATAAAGTGATCGCACCGCCCTCGCCGATTCCCGCTCCCGCTCCCGGTCCGGTTGCCGGTCAGCCGCCCGGAGTGCAGCAACCCGGTGCGAATCAGGTCCCAGGCGTTCAGGCAATGCCCGGCCAGCCGGCTCCAATGGCTCCCAACGCACCCGGCGTTGGCGCTAATAGAAATGTTCAACAGAATGCTCCCCCACCCGATCCGAATCAGGCCGCTGTAACAGTTGATGAACAGCAATGATTTGTCTTTCATTTTCACCTGTCCATCATTTCCTGTGGGGTATTGAGAGTCGCCTCATGCCCCGGCTTTTTTGAAGATGCCGCTGACGATTTCTTTGGCCTCTTGCTGTATCAGGAGAAGGTGCTCCCTGTCTTTAAAGCTCTCAGTGTAGATTTTGTAGATATCTTCCGTGCCGGAAGGGCGGGCGGCAAACCATCCGTTTTGCGTAACCACCTTAATGCCTCCGATAGGTGCTCCGTTTGCCGGCGCGCGGCTCAACTTCGCTTCGATTTTCTCGCCGGCAAGAGTGTCAATAGAGATCATCTCCGGAACCAGCTTCTTTAAGATGGATTTGCGCTCCGCGTTTGCCGGTTCATCGATTCTTTCGTAGAGAGGATTTCCGAACCTGTTGGTAAGCGAGGTGTAAAGCTCGCCCGGTTCCTTGCCGGTTTTGGCCATGATCTCGGCTGCCAGAAGATCCATAATGAAGCCATCTTTATCAGTAGTCCACGGCGTTGCGTCCTGCCTCAAAAAAGATGCCCCGGCGCTTTCCTCGCACGCAAATGCGTATGAGCCTTCAAGCAATCCGCCCACAAACCACTTGAACCCGACCGGAACTTCAAACACCCTGCGACCGATAGATGCGCTGACCCTGTCTATCATAGCGCTGCTGACAAGCGTTTTCCCCACTCCCGCATTCTCTTTCCAGCCCGGCCGGTTCTGAAACAGGTACCATGCGGCCACCGAAAGGTAATGATTGGGGTTCATAAGCCCGGCGCTGCTGGTTACAATCCCATGCCGGTCGCAGTCCGGGTCGTTGCCGAAAGCAATATCGAAGGTGTCCTTGAGATCGATGAGTCTGGCCATCGCATAAGGGGATGAACAGTCCATCCGGATTTTACCGTCTTTATCGACCGTCATGAAACCAAATCTTGGATCGAGCGAGCGATTTACGATCTCTATAGACAGGCCATACTTGTCGGCGATCGGCTCCCAGTAGGGAAGTGATGCACCGCCCATAGGATCGACGCCGATTCGAATCCCCGACGAACGGACCGCTTCCATGTCGATTACATTTCGAAGGTCACCTACAAACGATCCAATGAAATCCTTCAATACTATCCGGCCGCTCTTCAAGGCGCGCTCGTAGGCAATCCTTTTCACCGAGTGATTTTTGCCCTGAAGCAGTTCATTTGCCCTGGACTGAATTACTGCCGTTATGTCCGATTGCGCGGGGCCGCCATCGGGCGGGTTGTACTTGATCCCTCCATCCTCGGGCGGATTGTGAGAGGGAGTTATCACGATGCCGTCAGCCGTCGGCCCGTTGGAGCGGTTATGAACCAAAATAGCGTGTGAGACCACCGGAGTGGGAGTATATCCCCAGTCTGACTGGACAACTATATCAACTCCATTTGCGGCAAGCACCTCGATTGCAGTGGCGAAACTTGGTTCTGAAAGGGCGTGGGTATCCTTTCCAAGGAATAGGGGCCCCGAGATGCCCTTTGCCTTTCGAAATTCGCAAATGGCCTGAGTTATCGCAAGTATATGATCCTCATTGAAACTGTTTGCGGTAGAGGACCCCCTGTGGCCGGAGGTGCCGAATTCAACAAGAAGGCTTTTGTCCGAAGGGTCCGGATGGTTGGTGTAGTAAGCTGAAACCAGCCTTGGAATATTCGCAAGAATTGATTGGGGGGCGGGTTTGCCGGCCAGAGGACTGATACCCATATCTTTTCTCCTGTGTCATAGCCAAAACCAAAAGTCATGTCTCTTACAGATACATAGCTGGGGAGCTTATCAGAGAAACGATAAAAAGCCGAGCCGAACTTACACCTTCGGCACTCCCGGGTCCGAACCTCGAAACCGGCCGGCGTACACGAAAAGAAGGGAGGGCGCGAAGCGCCTGGAGAACCGTCTTAATACGAATTTGCGTTCAAATCGAGTGCTTCGGGAGGGCATAAAGCCCTCCCCTACAAAAGAACCGCGCGACGGCGCCGTAGGGGCGGGGTTTATCGCCGTCCGCTCTTGAACGCAAATTGTGTCACTACCCTGCCAGAGGCAACGAGCGAAAAAGGGCGCCCGTACAGAGCGCCCTTTTTTCCTCACTTTGGTCCATATGCATCAGGCGTTGGGAGCTGCAATTCCCGCCAGGTCTCCCATTTCACTTGCGCGAACATGCCTGATGAAAGCTGCTAAGCCTTGGCCGTTGTCGCTGCCAGGCGGTTATTGATGAGATCCTGCACGACCGTCGGTTCAGCCAGAGTGGACGTATCGCCCAGTTCCTGGATCTCGTTTGCGGCTATCTTGCGCAAAATGCGGCGCATGATCTTGCCCGAGCGCGTTTTCGGAAGTCCGGGCGCCCACTGAATGAAATCCGGGGTAGCGATGGGGCCGATTTCCTTGCGGACCCATTTTACAAGTTCAGCCCTCAGAGCGTCGGAAGAATTAACGTCGGCCTTAAGGGTAACATACGCATAGATTCCCTGGCCTTTGAGATCATGGGGGTAACCGACAACCGCAGCTTCCGCGACCGATGCATGCGCAACCAGCGCGCTTTCAACTTCGGCAGTCCCGAGGCGGTGGCCGGACACGTTTATTACGTCGTCAACACGGCCCGTGATCCAGTAGTAGCCGTCTTCGTCACGGCGCGCGCCGTCGCCGGTGAAATAAAGCCCGGGATAATTGCTGAAATAGGTCTGCTTGAAACGTTCGTGGTCGCCGAAAACCGTGCGAAGCATTCCGGGCCATGACTGCTTGATTACAAGGTAACCGGAACCAGCACCTTCGATGAGCTTGCCCTCCGGTGTGAGTATCTCGGGCTGGACGCCAAAGAAAGGCCTTGTGGCCGAACCCGGCTTGCAAGCAGTCGCGCCGGGCAGAGGCGTAATTAGAATCCCGCCGGTCTCAGTCTGCCACCAGGTGTCTACGATCGGACAGCGGCCCTCGCCGACCACACTATGATACCACTGCCAAACTTCCGGGTTGATGGGCTCGCCGACTGTGCCCAGAAGCTTTATGGACTTTCTGGATGTCTTTTTGACCGGTGCCTCACCCTGCCTCATTATCGCCCTGATGGCCGTGGGAGCAGTATAAAAGATGCTTACCTGGTGTTTGTCGCAAACATCCCAGAAACGCGACCAGTCGGGATAGTTGGGAATGCCCTCGAACATGAGGGTTGTCGCCCCGTTTGCCAACGGACCATAAACGATATAGCTGTGGCCGGTTATCCAGCCGATGTCGGCTGTGCACCAGTAAACGTCGCCATCGTGGTAATCGAAGACGTACTCATGCGAAAATGCGGTATAAACCAGGTACCCACCGGTCGTGTGAAGAACGCCCTTGGGCTTGCCCGTTGAACCCGACGTATAGAGAATGAAGAGCGGATCTTCAGAGTCCATGTGCTCGGCAGGACAGTCGGCAGAAGCCTTGCTCATGAGCTCGTTCCAGTCCAAATCCCGGCCAGGGGTATAGGGAACATCGCCCTTGGTGTGTTTGTACACTATCACCTTGTCGACGCCGGGGCATTTTGCGACGGCTTCGTCAGTATTCTGCTTAAGAGGTACGGTTTTGCCGCCGCGAAGACCCTGATCTGCGGTTATCACGACGTTTCCGCCGCAGTCCTGGATACGGCCTGCCAGCGCTTCAGGAGAAAAACCTGCAAAAACGATCGAATGGACCACACCGATGCGCGTGCAGGCCAGCATTGCAATGGCCAGTTCGGGAATCATCGGCAGATAGATGGTGGTACGGTCTCCCTTCTTCAATCCAAGAGACTTGAGCACGTTTGCAAATTTACATACCTGTTCGTGCAGTTCCTTGTAGGTGAGTTTCCTGCTGGCGTCCGGACTGTCGCCTTCCCAGATGATGGCAACCTGATCGCCCCTTTTTGCAAGATGCCTGTCCAGACAGTTGTGGGAAATATTGAGTTTTCCATCAACAAACCACTTGATCCGGACGTCGCCTGTAAAGTCGCCCTCCTTCACCTTGGTGAATGGTTGGAACCAATCTATCCTTTGGGCGACTTTCCCCCAAAAACCTTCGGGGTCCTTGACAGACTGGTCGTACATTTTGAGGTAGGTCTCATTGTCGCAGTGTGCTTTCTTTTTCCATGCTTCTGGCACAGGAACAAGATCAGCCATTGTAATTCCTCCTATGGCGCCTGAGTTGGGAGTTTAAAAGAACAAAAACCAAAAACCGCTCTTGTATGGCGTTCAAAAATCAGCAGGAGAAGAATTTGGAAAAAAAACCACCCAAACAAACAGAAGAACAAATCAGCTAGAAGAAGAGCAGTACCGACGAGAACCGACTGGAATCAAACAGGATAGGCCTATAGCAAAGACAATACTGGAGTGTCAATGGAAAAAATATTCCGTGACAAGCATATTCCAAGAATAATGAGTGTGATCGGACAATTAAAGTTTTTGCGCAAGTCCATAGCCAGGTGAAATAAAATTTTCAAACAGCGGTCCTATGTGAAATTCCGTCCCTCACCGACATTGTTTTTGACTTTTCCGCCGCGCTATTACTATGATGAAATGGTTTCCAAACTGGATTTGACTTTCGTAAATGTTCGATCAAAGCAGGTTTGCACCGCTTTCCCGCACACGAGGCGCAGCACATGGACAAACTTTATGAATTTCTCGTCGGCCCTGCTCTGTGGGCCGCTTTTACCCTGTTTGTCCTGGGCCTGGTTGTGCGGCTTGCCTACTTTTGTGGCGCATTGAGCAAGGAACGCAGCGGGTTTTTGCATAGCTGCGCAGACCTGAAATGGGTCTTTGGCAGTATCATTGGGAAACTGGTCGCGATCAAAAACGTAATGTCGGGCTCACAACCCCTTTGGGGAATTATCCTTTTTCTGTTCCATGCCTGTCTTTTGGGCGTTCCTCTGTTTCTGCTTGCACACAACATGCTCTGGGAGGAAGCTTACAGCATGAGTCTGCCTTCGCTGCCGGATTCAGTCTGCGACTTGCTCACGGTGGTCTTTATTGCCGCAAACGCAGTTCTGCTGGCCGCAAGAATAGTCCGCACGGAATTGCGCCGGATTTCAACAACTTGGGACTATTCTCTTCACTTTTTAACCGGCGTCCCTTTCGTTGCCGGCTTTTTGGCCTATCACCAGATCGGACCCTATAGACTGATCCTGATCCTGCATATCATTTTCGCAGAAATCCTGCTGATCATAATTCCTTTCAGCAAACCCGGTCATGCCATTCATACGATCGTAACCGGGAAACTCAAACAGCTACAATCCAGCTATTAATGGATAAGGAACTGTAATGAAATGCACGAAGCTCCTTGCGGTTTTAATGTTTTTCATAGCTTTTGTGCCGCCTGCTTTTTCACAGGAACCGGAGATAATCCTCAATCATGAAGAATTCGGAAAACATCAAAGACCTGCTGTGATTTTTCCTCACGAGGCTCATTCGACCAAAATCGACTGTCTTAGATGCCATCATGATTTTGACGCCTATAGCAATAACCGGGGTGGGGAAGGGCAGCAGTGCGTGAACTGCCATGATGTTCATCCCGACGACGGCTCGCTTTCGCTGCAAGAAGCCTTTCACCTCCAGTGCAAGGAGTGCCATGAAACTTTCCGTTTTCAGGGAAAAAGCGCCGGGGGGACCATGTGCGGAGAATGCCATATCAGGAAGAAATGAGACCCGGTTGGCATTCATCTGTATGCATGAAGAATCCTATGATTATTCGATGAGATAACTCAAGTTCTTGTTTTCTGGCTTCATTACTAATAAAATTATGGCCTCAACCTGGATCGATGTGAGGGTGTAAATTGGAGCCACAACCAAAAGCCGGGAAAAAGAACTGCCACTATAAGACGCTTGGTATATCCGTTCGGGCCTCCCGGGATGAAATACGAAGTGCTTTTCGTTATCTGGCAATGAAGCTGCATCCGGACCGAAATCCTGGCAATCCTGCTGCGGCAGCACGTTTCAGGGAAGTCCGCAAGGCGTATGAAACACTCAAAGATCCTGCTTCGCGTGGAAGATACGACCGGATTCGCGGCTACCGCAGGTCAAGGGAGAACTTTTCCGACTCGTCCTGGACAGACCTTCACAGTGAAGGCGGCGAAGCTTCTTCATTCGATGAAATATTCCAGGATGTGTTTGGTATAGGCAAGCGGCAAGTCCGAACGAGCCACGGCTCCGACCTCAGATTTGACTTGCAGATTTCGAAAAGCTCTCTTCAAAACGGTGGGTTTCACGAAGAAATCAGTTATGTGAAAATGGCCTGGTGCCGACAATGTAGCAATGGGGCCATGAGGTCCGGATGCCAGTTGTGCGGTGGGATTGGAGAATTGGAAGAGGCCTGCTCGCTCAAAGTGTGGATCCCGGCGGGGATTGTAAACGGAACAAGGATACGGGTGGCTGGAGCAGGTGATGCCGTGTTGCCCTCGGCCGCCCCCGGGGACCTGATTTTGTCCGTGCAGATCATAGAAGGGCTTTGAAGAAAACAGATGTCGACCGGTGAAATGACTCATATCGATTCGCAGGGCCGCCTGAGGATGGTAGACGTAAGCGAAAAAGAACCGACCTGGCGGGAGGCTCGCGCGGAGGCGTTTGTCACTCTTTCGGGTGAGACTTTGCAGCGTATCTATTCCGGTGACATACCTAAAGGCAATGTGCTCGAAGCAGCCAGGCTTGCCGGAATAATGGCCGCAAAGAGGACCTGGGAGCTCATTCCGCTTTGCCACCAGCTTCAGTTGACCGGGGTCGAGGTGGATTTTTTCCCGGATGTTTCGAAAGCTGAGATCAGGATTGGCTCGCGTGTCAAGACAAACGACAGGACCGGCGTTGAGATGGAAGCGCTTGTTGCGGTAACTAATGCTGCCCTGACTGTTTATGATATGTGCAAGGCCATCGACCGTGAAATGACCATACGCGATGTTCGCCTGACTTTTAAAGCGGGTGGACGGAGCGGGACGTTTGAACGCAGTTGAGATTAAGTGTGATTTCTATTTACTCCTGATGACGATTGTGTTAAGTCTCGGCGTTCAAATACTGGCGGGGGAGTGTTAATATGGATAAGGAAACCCAGGCATATTTTAAGGAAGTCCTTTTAAAAAGGCTGGACGAGCTTTATTCTGAAGCTGAAAAAACAGTGGCCGGCATGACCGACAACGAGGAGAACTTCCCCGATCCCACAGACCGTGCCACTCTTGAATCGGACAGAAACTTCACGCTCCGCATTCGCGACCGTGAACGAAAGCTGATCACCAAGATACGCGAAGCGCTCCAACGGATCGAAGACGGCAATTTCGGACAGTGCGGCCAATGCGGTGACGACATTGGATTCGAGCGGCTTAACGCCAGGCCTGTCACGACTTTGTGCATAGAGTGCAAACGCAAGGAGGAAGCTGGAGAGCGAGCCAGAGGAGCGTAGTTGTCAGGTAAATGACACGATTAAACGGCGCCTTCAATGCGCGTGACATCGCCTGCCCATATGATTTCGCGCGACCCGTCTGCGCCAAGGAGCAGCAGCGCCCCCTCGGGTGTGAGTCCCTGCGCCCTGCCGATGATTTCACGGTCTCCACATATCACTTTAATGATTTTGCCCAGAATCTCCGAGTGCGCCTCAATTTCGGGAATCAGGTCCGATAACCCCTTTTGGATGAATCGATTATAGTCCTGTTCGAATTGGCAAAGAAACTTTAGAAGCACTTTCTGCCTTTTGACGGCAAACCCCAGTTCCATAGCTATCGAAGTTGCGGGGTATCGGAATGGTCCGGCCATTTCCTCCCTGCTGTGATTCACATTGATACCTATTCCCATAATGCTGAACCGTGTGGAGTCCTGGTCTGATTGTGTTTCGGTCAGAATCCCGGCGGTTTTGCGTCCGTTTATCAATACGTCATTTGGCCATTTGATCGAGGCAGTGATGCCCAATTCTTCGCGCAGCACCTTTACAAGGGCCAGCGATCCGATATAGGTCGACTGCGGGGCGATGTGAAGCGGCAGGTGGTCCCTTAGCAGTATCGATAGATAAATCCCTCGGCTAGGATAGGATACCCATTCCCGGTTGAGGCGGCCGCGCCCTTTTGTTTGCTCCTCGGCTACGACCAGGGTCCCATGGGGGGCTGCCCTGGTGGCCAGAAGCAAAGCATAATCGTTTGTGGAGGCAACCGTGGCGAGGTGATGATAAGAATGTGCGAGCCACTCGGTTTTCAGATTCGGGACGATTTCCTCGACGGCAAGAGAGTCAGGCACGCCTTCCAGCCGGTAGCCCAGCTTGGACTGGCTCTGAATCTGGTAGCCCATCTCCTTGAGCTTGTTTATGTGCTTCCAGACCCCCGGCCGGCTGATTGACTGCCTTTTGGCAAGGTCTGCGCCCGATACGAAGCTTCCCTCGTTTTCTTTGAGTATCCTGAGAATCTGCAACCGCGTGTTATTTGTTGATCCCATAGGGCTTGTTCCCTCATACTGCCAGACTTGCTTACTTAATACGCAAAGGCAAACCCGCGGTTACCAGGAAAACCGAAGCGCAGATACCAGCGAGCCTCTGGTTAGTTAATCCGGAGAGGTCCCGGAATCTTCGCGCGAGCTGGTTTTCCGGCACAATTCCATAGCCTACTTCATTGGAAACCATAACCAGGGGATAGTCTACAGCCTCTATGGTCTCACATAATGCGTCAATGGCGGATTCCGCTTCGATCGATCCGGAACAGAGCAAATTGCTCAGCCAAATGGTCATACAATCTACCAGGACCGCCGGTTTTCGAGGCCCTTTGAGAATTTTGAGAGAGTTCGAAAGATCGATCGGCGATTCGATTGTCTCCCACAAATCCCGTCGGCGCTCCCTGTGCGACTCTATTCGCAGGTTCATCTCGTCATCGAGCGCCTGGGCCGTTGCAATATAGACGTGGGGGGCAGGCAACCGGAGCACCACGGACTCAGCCCAGGAGCTCTTGCCACTCCTGGCGCCCCCCAGCACAAACAAAGGTGTTTTGATATCCAACCCGGATGCGGCCATTATTTTTCACCAGCAGGGGCGATATACTGCGACAGATGTTCGGAGATAAGCCGATCGACCATGTGGGGCAGCGGTTCCCTGATTGTTCCGACAACCGCTATGGGTTCCTGGGTGAGCGGCAGGATCAGCTTTACAGCTTTCGACTCTCCTATGGCCCGCACCATCAGGGGCGTCATTTCGCCCATCATTGCATTGGCAAGCAAAATGCCGATAGGTCCGATTATAATGTCAGCTTGGCCCACGCTGTGGCGGATTGCGTTTTCACCTGTCGCGCCCCGGTTGGCTCCCGCTTTCATCATTTGCGCCGTAGCAATGGCGTTTGTTCCCAGCGCCCATAGCTCAGTGCGCTCGCCAAAAACTTCTTTGATCCTTTTTATTATGGTGGTCCCGATACCGCCACCCTGTCCATCTATGACAGCAATTCGAATCAAGGAACTTTCCTCCATCAAGAACGGGTACGGATACTTCTCCGGTTCACACCACGATGCTCCATGCTCGAAACAACTCATGGCAGCGGATCAAAAAGATCTCACCCTGCCTGGTCTTCACCCTGAAATAGACCAGAGGCATCCGGGTGGAATCAATTGACCCCTCGTACCACCTGTCGACAACCTGTTCGATCAGATGCTCTTCCCCACGCCATACAAAAGAGATGGGTTCCTGCGCTCCCTTGTATTCGTCGCGAGTCGAAACCTCTATGCTTTCGAATTCCATTTCCCGCCCCACTTATAAACGATACTACTTCTTTCGCCAGGTTTTTTCAATAAAACCGGGAGAGCAATCAGGAATTACGAATGGACAACTCGCCGTTGAGGCCTTCCCTGTCCTTAATTCGTCGGATTACCCTTATGCGGCCTTTGAAAGAGGCGCTAAACTCTAAAAGTGCCTGGAAACGGAGAAAAGGTATAATTAAATTGTCATCTACTGCCAGCAATTGGATTGGAGGAACTTAAAATGAAGCGAAGAGTCCTTTTGGTTATTGATTTGCTCAATGATTTCCTCAACCCGGCCGGCGTCCTCTATTGCGGTGACGAGGCCAGGAAGATAATTCCGGTAATCCGCTCACTCATCGACGAATTCAGCGCAGGGAGAGAACCGGTCATTTTTTTGAGAGACGCGCACGCTCACAACGATAAAGAGTTCGAGCTTTTTGCGCCGCATGCGATAAAGGGGAGCTGGGGTTCTGAGGTAATTCCAGAGCTTGCGCCGGGTCCGGGGAGTTATATTGTGGACAAGACCAGGTTTTCCGGGCTATTTGGAAACAGGCTTCCGGATATGCTTGCGGAATTCAAGCCCGATGAGGTATGGGTTACCGGGGTTTTGACCTCCATGTGCGTAATGGATACGACAGGAGATCTGCGAAACAGGGATTATGCGGCGGTCATCCCCGTGGACGCGGTTGCCGATATTGATCCGGTCTGGCATGAGTTCGCGTTGGAGCGTATGAAAAAGATTTATGGCGCCCGGCTGACAAAAACCGGCGCCGATGAACAGGAAATTCAAACTGCGGCGGCGTAAAGGACAACCATTCCCTCCGCCCGGAAGCACTGCCGGGGCAGGCTGGCGCAAGGCAAAAGGCAAAAGTTAAAGGGCAAAAGTTAGAAAAACAGGGTCCCTTTTTATAGTTTCAGGGTTTCCCAGCGATACATGATTTGCGGCGGTGAACGTGTGCGTAAAAGGAGGGAAGATGAATCCGTGGGAGCTGTACGCTCCAGAGTTGATCACCGATCTCTATGAACTTACAATGGCTGAGAGTTACCTCCGGGAAGGGATGAATGCAGAGGCGACCTTCAGCCTTTTCATAAGAGACTATCCGGAAGGCCGCTCCTTCTTCATTTCAGCCGGGATCGAGAGTCTTCTGGAGATTCTGCCCGAGTTTCGGTTCAGCGATGAATCTTTGCGATACCTTGCATCCCTGGGGAAATTTTCCACCAAGTTTCTGGACTACCTTCGAGATTTTCGCTTTTCCGGAAATATACGCGCTATTGCGGAGGGACGTATCTTTTTCGTCCAGGAGCCAATCGTGGAGGTAACCGCTCCGATCATAGAAGCCCAGATCATCGAGACCCTGGTTTTGAACGTGATCCAGCTTGAAACGATGCTGGCGAGCAAAGCGGCCCGGGTTGCCTCTGTTGCTTCAGGCAAGGGACTAATTGAGTTTGGGATGAGGCGCACACACGGTGTGGACGCATCGTTAAAAGCTGCACGAACGACCTACCTGGCCGGTTTTATGGGCACTAGCAATCTGCTTGCAGGCAAAATATACGGCATCCCGGTATTCGGCACCATGGCACATTCCTATATCACCAGTTTCCACAGCGAACTTGACGCCTTCTACGCCTTTGTGCGGGCGTTTCCTGAAAATCCTGTCCTCTTGATCGATACCTACGAGTGCATCGCCGGCGCTCTCAAGGCGGTCGAAGTGGCGAAGGAATTGCGAAAAAGTGGCAAGGAGCTGTCAGGGGTTCGGCTGGACAGCGGCGATCTGGCCGATTTGAGCATTAAGGTTCGGGCTGTTTTGGACCAGGCAGGTTTCCCCGATGTAAAAATCATGGCCAGTGGAAACCTGGATGAATATCGGATCGAAACACTTATAAAATCCGGGGCCTGCATCGATATCTATGCCGTGGGAACCAGAATGAGTGTTTCCGCTGACGCTCCTTACCTCGATATTGTCTACAAGCTGGTTGAATATGATAACAAGCCCGTACTCAAGCTATCCACCGGTAAAAAGACCTGGCCGGGCAGAAAACAGGTCGATCGCTTCTACAGCCCCGATGGAAAAATGGATTTTGACCGTCTGCGCCTACTCGAGGCTGGAATTCAGGAAGGGGAACCACTGATGGAGCTGGTTATGAAGGAAGGACAAAGGGTCAATGCCCCTGAGTCTTTATCGGAAATCCGGACTCGCTTCTCGGGTGAGTGGCGGAAGCTTCCTGAAAAACTCCGGTCGATTCACGCCGCCGAGCCATATCGTGTTGAATTCTCTCAATCGCTCAGGGAGCTTGACAGCAAGACCGCCAGGCTGAAAAGACTCGAAGAGGTTGAGGTAACAAAAGGTAGGCTGAAGCAAAAGATAGGCTGAAGCAAAAGATAGGCTCATTCCATGCGGGGCCGCTGGTTTTCGTGAGTCAACTTCTTAGAATATAATCTGTGAAAATCTGCGTTATCTACAGATCAGCGGTTATCACATTTTCTTCCATATCCAGACTGCTCTGCGCTGTTTCATGCCGGGGAGCAAATATTCAAAATCGCCTTGAAACTCCATATTAGGACCTTCGAACTCTGCATGGCCGGCCGTGCGCTCTTCTCCGGCCCCCCACCACGCTAAAACTCCGGCCGGCGCAAGGAGCGCTGGAGCGAGGCCGGTTATGTGTTCTGCTTCCAGCTTCACTGCGCGCATTGTAATAAGGTCGAATTTATTTGCTTGATCTTCGGCTTTCGAGAAGTCCTGCCACCTGCCGTGCAAAGGCCGTATGCCTTTCAATCCCAGCGCGGCAGTCATTGCAGCCAAAAAACTAACCTTCTTTCTGCTCGAGTCGAGCAGAACTATTTGAAGATCGGGATTTACGATCTTTAATGGAACTCCGGGGAAACCCGCCCCTGTGCCAATATCGAGCGCATGGCCTGATTTGGGAAGAAACTTCGCCGGCAAAATGGAATCAAGAAGATGTTTGACGATTATTTCTTCCGGCCCGGTAATACGGGTGAGATTTAGCCGGGGGTTCCACTCAAGCATTATTTGTATATGCCGGCTCAACAACAGGGCCTGCTTTTCAGTGATAGAGATCCCCGCTTTGCCGGTGAATTCCAGGATAAGATCGGCGAATTCATTAGTGAGTGCCGTCATATTTTTCGCGCTCCCGCTTTCCACCTCTGAAACCCGGGGGAAGGTCCATGGCCTTGAATAAGCAACTTGCAGATCCTAAAATCAAAAGAGCCGTTGAAAGGGGTCTGCACAAGGATGAATCTTCTTACGAGACTTTCGAAAGACCTTGTGGCCTGGGTTATTCCCAGGCCTCGTTTTATTCTGATGGCCGTACTCCTGAGCGTGGTCGCCTCGATATGGATTTCGGCCGTCCGGCTCGAAGTGCGGACCGCCCAGCTCGAGCTTGTCTCCAGAAGACTTCCGCTTATAGCCAAGACAGATATGCTGGACAAATTCGAATACCAGGGCAAGAGCACCTTTACCCTCGTGGTCAGAGCTCCCACGCAAGACCGCGCCATCGAGTTCATAAAAGGCATCGTGGCTAAAATCCAAGCGGATCCGCAACATTTTAAAGGTGTATTCTACAGGATCAATCCGGACGAGTACAAGAAATGGCTTCTATACTACCTCGATAAAGATGAACTCGTTCGCGTTCAGGACACGATGGAGCAAAACTCCCAATTGGTCAACGATTTGGCCGAGGACCCAGACCTGCTCAATTTTTTCAAACAGGTGAACCGGGATATGTCATCCAGGATGGTAGGCGAGCTCTTTACCGGCTTTCTCGATGATGGACAAACCAGGGAAGGGCAGGGTAAGAAAAAGGAGCCGATGGACCTGGAATTTCTGATAAAGGTCCTGAACGGGCTTGATCGATATCTTTCCGGGGCGCCGAAATATGTTTCCCCCTGGTCCTCGTTTTTCAAGAGCGGGGTGTGGGATCTCGAAAAAGAAGGTTACCTCTGGGAAGACAAAAAAAAGTTTCTCATTGCTGTTGTAGTGCCCGCCAAAGTTTCCGGTCAGGTTAGCACAACTCAAAGATCTCTTGCCCAACTGCGTGCGGATATAGAGGGAGTCAGAGCTGCAGGTTTCAATGACGTGGAAGCCGGGGTCACCGGGCAGCAAGCGCTAAACGATGATGAAATCAGCACTTCGATGGCCGACATGACCAAGGCGACCTGGGTGTCGCTATTGGGCGTCATACTAATAATGGTTGTGTTTCTCCGGGGCTTTCGCCATCCCCTGATAATCGCCGTATCCCTTGCCGTGGCTTTGTGTTGGACATTCGGCTGGACGGCAATTTTCATCGGTCATTTGAACGTTCTGTCGATTGTCTTTGCGCCGATGCTCTGCGGCCCGGGGTCTGATTATGCGATCCACTGGTTCGCCCGGTATGAAGAGGAAAGGGATCTTTCAGGCGGCAATCGCGCCGAAATTATCAAAAGGGTCGTGGACAAATCGGGTACAGGAATAGTGCTTGCGGGCCTGGCCACTGCGGTTTCTTTCTTTTCTTTTATTCTAACAGGCTTTCGCGGACTGATGGAACTGGGCATGATAACCGGAATGGGAATCTTGTTTATCATATTGGCCGACTTCACAGTGCTGCCCGCATTGAGTTACTATCTGGCGGCAGAAAAGGTTTCTTCCTCGAAATCGGCAAAACGGGTGAGAAACAGATACCTTATTTTGCTGAGCCCCACTGGTGTTCGAGCTGTTCTCGCCGCGGCCCTGGTGTTGAGTGCTGTGGGTTCGATCATGGCTTCCCGTGTGCAGTTCGACTTGAATCCTCTGCGCCTCCAGGCCAGGAATTCTGAATCGGTCTACTGGGAAAAAGTTCTGGTAGAAAATTCCACCAAATCGATTATTTCTGCGGCCTTGATCACGCGCTCCCCTGAAAAAGTTATGAGGGAGTCGGCAAAATTCAAAACGCTCCCTACCGTTTCAGATGTGGATACCGTCTTTACGCTTCTGCCTGGAGACCAGGAAGAGAAGGTGTCTGTTTTGAGGTCCATAGCCCGGATGATTCCAGATCTGAAATCATCGGTTGCGGGCGCGGCCCCGGGGGGCTGCCAAGGTGGTGCGGACCCGCCCTGCAAAGAGACATTAATCGACGTTCTTGAGAGAATGAATTTTAAAATGCAGCCGGAGCAGGCTTCTAAATGGGGTGCTTCGAGGCCTCAGGTCGAGCAAATGGCAAACGTCAGAGAATTTATAGACAGGATCTTGCAACCACTTAAGAATTCGCATTCGGCCTTCGAGAGGCTTTCAGAATACCGCAACCGTTTTAACAAGGACCTCAAGGACGTGTGGACACTGATCAGGGAGAGTTCATCGGCTTCCCCGATGAGCGTTCAGGATATTCCCACTCAACTGAGAGACCAGTTCCTCCATGGAGGCCAATATCTCATAAGGATTTATCCAAAAGAGCCCATATGGAATGAAGGAGCGCTGAACCGTTTTGTAAAAGAGACCCAATCGGTAAACTCCGACGTGGTAGGCGACCCGGTTTCCCTCTATGTCTTCGCCTCCGCTTACAAGAGAGCCTCGATCCAGGCTTCCGTTTTCGCTCTCATTGCGGTCTCGCTTCTTCTCGCATTCATATTCAGAAGTTGGCCTCTTATGCTGATATCACTTACCCCGCTTGTGGCCGGAACGATCTGGACAGTTGGCATAATGCAACCCGCGGGCATTGATTTCAACCTCGCAAACAGCATCTTCATGCCGCTAGTGGTCGGGGCGGGAGTGGAATACGGGGTGATCATCGTCCAGAGATGGCGAGAGGGACGTGCAGGAAAAGGGCGCCTTCCTTTCAGTACGGGCAAGGGTGTCATCCTCGCCGCGTTGACCACCACAATCGGCTTTGGGACATTGATGATATCGAACAACATGGGTATTTTCAGCCTGGGTTTTGTAGCATGGGAAGGGAGTATCTGTGTTCTTGCGGCCGCCCTGATGATCCTGCCCGCAATTCTGTCTTTTATGCCCGAGCCGGCACGGGCTGTAGATGAGGAGCCTCGCAACGGTGATTAATTCAGGCGGTGGGACCGCTGGCCGGGTTCGCCGCTGCCTTCGGCGGCGGCCAGAAAATCTTGACAATATTTCAAGAAACTCGCTGTTAGTTGTCACAGGACAACCATCCCATTATGGCTGCGAGTTCAATTAGCCGGGAAAAAGATTCCGGCTTCGGAGACTGTGTCACGCTGCTACGGCAGTGTTATCGGTACATTTCCAGACTGCCCGGTTTTGTGGTCGACGGCCGTAATGTTCACACTTTGCTTTGGCTTCAGAGAGCTCAGTATGGCAAACAGGCTGGCAGCATCGTCGACCGGTTGGTTTTCGACTTCCAGTATCAGGTCACCCTTTTCGAAACCTGCCTTCCCAAAAACACCGTTGGCATCGGCTTGCGTAACTACCACGCCCGACTGGGTACCCTGTCCATACGCATTTGCCTCTTTGGGAGTCATCGGAATGACGGCAATCCCGAACTCTTTTTTTAAAGAAGCCGATACTGCCTTTTCCTGCTCTTCGATGTTGCCCACCTTTACCGTAATGTCCTGTTTGGCGCCTTTGCGCATAATTGTGAGTTTTATTTCAGAACCCACGGCCGCCAGCGATACGCTATTTCGCAGAGAAGACGGGTCGTCAAACGGTTTGTCCTGATAGGCGATGATTGCGTCGCCCTGCTTTATCCCTGCATGATCGGCCGGACTTCCTTTGATTACATTCGCAACCAAAGCCCCTTTGGTGCTGCTAAGACCGAAGGACTTGGCAAGCTCGGGAGTTATTGTTTGAAGGCTCACTCCGAGCCAGCCGCGAATAACCTTACCGTTTTTGATCAGCTCTTGCGAGATGTGCGCGGCGATGTTGCTGGGAATTGCAAACCCCAGCCCCTCAAAGCCACCCGACTCCGACATAATTGCCGCGTTTATGCCGATCACTTCGCCTCTGAGATTCACAAGCGGCCCTCCGCTGTTACCCGGATTGATAGCCGCATCGGTCTGCAAATAATCCTCGTAGCTGCTGGGGTCTGAAATCCCTCTGCGGTGCATGGCGCTGATGATACCCTGTGTGACGGTCTCACTGAGTCCTCGGGGCTGCCCGATGGCTACCACCCATTGCCCGACAGCCATTTTGTCGGAGTCGCCCATAGCAAGGTATGGGAACGGGCCCTTGTCGACAATCTGAATAACCGCCAGGTCGGTTTTCGGGTCTGTTCCGACGGTTTTTATCGACTTCCCCGTAAACTGCCTCCCATCTGCCAGCATAACGTCTATCTTTGCCGCTCCTCCAACGACATGATAATTGGTCAGTATGTGTCCCGAATCATCGATGATCACTCCGCTTCCCAGTCCTTGCACCTCCCGTTGGTATTTTTTGGGCATCTTAGGGTTTCCAAAAAAATACTTAAAAAAAGGCTCGTTTTCAAACGGCAGCAAAGGGTTCGCAATTTCCTGGCGCTCCGTCACCTCGATGTGCACGACGGCAGGAATCGCATGCTTTGCAACAACTTCGATAGCGGTGACCAGGCTGGTCTGTTCGCTTTGAGCCTGAGGTGTATGGACTCGGATTACCAGTAATGAGGCTATCCCAAGTAAAATGAGCACTGGATAGACAAAGCGGTATCTTCGCAGCATTTTTTTACCTCCTGTTGTGCTTAAACACGATAGGCTCAACTCCTGGGGTGAAACCTGATGGCCATTCTAAAAGCGAATCTTGATAACTTTAAGTACTGATCCGGCAATTGCATCAGTCCTATTCCCATATCCGGAGACATGATCTTTACTTTTCGGTATTTGACATTAAATGAGGCTGAGCGTTTGCCCGGCAAAGCAACCTTGACGGTCTTGAGCGGCCACCAGCGGTACAATTTGGCTATCAAAGAAAAAGTGACCATGAATATCGTTGAATTTTCTATTCTGACATTCCTTGGTTCCGTGACCGCCGGTTTTCTGGGAGCGCTGACGGGACTTGGGGGCGGGGTCGTTATAATCCCGCTGCTCACTTTGGTTTTTGGCGTGGATATCCGCTATGCAATCGGAGCTTCGCTTGTTTCGGTCATAGCAACATCATCAGGTGCGGCGGCGGCCTATGTCAAAAAGGGTTTCTCCAATATCCGACTTGGAATGTTTCTCGAGATGGCCACCACTTTCGGAGCGCTCTTCGGCGCTGCGATTGCCGCCAGGATATCCACTCAGGCAATAGCAGTGATATTCGGGATTGTTCTGCTGTATTCAGCCTTTCTTTCAGTCCGGGGCCACACCCCCGGCACTACAGTCACCGAGGATACC
>OMOE01000039.1 GCA_900290365.1 Syntrophobacter sp. SbD1
GGCCGATTCCCGCAACACCTGTTGCCCGCCGCACTTGCCGCCGCCGGAGGCAGCGGCGAACCAGGCCGGCGGTCCCACCGCCCGGTTGGTTTTCCTCGAATTGCTCGGATTCAACCTGGACTCGGTTGCCTCGGCTATGCCTGTTGAGTTGCGAACGGGGCGGCCCTTGAATTTTTCTCTTGCCGCCGCCAACGGCAGCGGCAAACCTGGCCGGCGGTCCCACCGCCCTGAATTCATTCCCGTTCCCCACTCGGTCTATTCCGTATCGCCGGCTATCATCTCGGAGTGCAAGGAAATGGCGCGGTCGAGCCGGCAGCCTTTTGCGATTCACGTAGCGGAACATCTCGATGAGATCGAATTTTTGCAGAGCGGGCAGGGTTTTTGCCGCGAACTGCTTGACAGGCTGGGGCGTTGGGCGCCGGCGTGGACCCCCCCCGGGAAGACCCCGGTAGAGTACCTGGACGACCTGGGCGTTCTCGATTCCCGCACACTCCTGGTGCACGCAGTACATATGACGGAAGCCGATTGGGCGCTTGCGGCCGCTCGGCAATGCACCGTGGTCTTCTGTCCGAGAAGCAACAAAAACCTGGGCGCGGGCCGTCCGTGGATCGAGAAGGCGCTTTCAATCGGCATGAATTGTGCCCTTGGGACCGACAGCCTCGCCGGCAACACGGACCTGGACCTTTTTGCGGAAGCAGCCTTTGCTCTTGATGAGCATCCGTCCATAGACCCTCGAAAAGTGCTCGAAATGATTACGGTCAATCCCGCCGCCTCACTTGGCCGCAGCGATGATTTCGGCGCAATCGAACCGGGGAGAAAAGCCCTCATGCTGGCGGTCGAAATCCGCGAGGGAGGCTTAGAAAAAAACCTGGCCGAGGCCATTATTCAATCGGGAAAACAAGGAGCATGGAAATGGGTGAGCTGAGCCCAAAGCTGAAGCTCGGAAGGATAAATTTCCTCAACGTCCTTCCGATCTACTATCCTCTGGAAGCAGGCATGATCCCGAATCCTTTTGTGATTGTTCCGGGCGTTCCTTCCGCGCTGAACGAGCTTTGTGCCGGGGGGGCGCTGGATATCAGCCCTGTTTCGTCGATCGAATATGCGCGGCGTGCCGGCCTCTATTATATAGTGCCGGACCTCTCCATCAGCTCCGCCGGCGAGGTCAAGAGCGTTCTTTTGCTGAGCCGCATGCCAATTGAGCGGCTTTCAGGCAAAACGGTTTTGGCCACCTCGAAATCCCACACTTCGGTAGGGCTGCTCAAGGTCCTTTGCAGGCTGCGATACGGGGTGGACTTGCGGATCGAAACAGGGGAATGCTCGAATTATGCCGCTGGATCGGGACTTCCCGACGCATGCCTGACAATCGGGGACGAAGCGCTGCGGCTTGGCGGCAGCGGCCTTTTCCCTCACGTGCTCGATCTCGGGGCAGCCTGGTTTGAGTGGACAGGGCTTCCGTTTGTTTTTGCCGTGTGGGTCGTGCGTAAGGAGACCGTTTCCACGAAGAACGGGCAGATGCGAAGTGCGGTCGATGCCCTTATTTCCTCTAAGAAATGGGGCCGCGCCAATATGGGCAGAATCTGCGAGCAGGCGGCCCGGACCGGTTTATTGGAAATCCCCGAATTTGAACAATATTACAGTTGCCTCCAATATGATCTAAACGAACGGGAGCGCAAAGGACTCGAGCTCTTCTACTCATATCTTCAACAGGCAGGCGAACTGGAGCAAACGCCCCGGCTGGATATTTACGGGACTGAGGACTGAGGACGGAAGGCAATGGTGTTGCCATAGGGGAGGGTCGCGAGGTCGTCATTCCGGCCGGAGTCAGAACTAAAATTGGCGTCACTCATCGACGGGATTGCATATACCGAGCTTTTCCGATTTTGCCGCTTTGAGCAGTTCAAGATCCGAAGCAACGAAAACCACATCTCCTTTCGTTGCTTTCTTGAGCCACAATGCAGTCGAAATATTCGCATATATTTACTACCTTCCAATGCTGCTATGCGTGTGGGTCTTGTCGAAAGCAGGCTTGGATTTCCGTTCTTTATTGAGAACAAGTCAAATTACTTCTTTGCTTTTTGCAATTGGAACACAATTTTATATGTGGAAGCTATACAAAAACAAAATGAAGTGACATTAAAAAGAGTAAATTAAGCTGAGGGCCCAAACAGTGCATGCTAAGGCCATTCTTCTGATTACATTACTTCCATTGTTAACTGGGTGTCTCTTTTATCCGGTGAGAACAGCTACACCAGTCAACATCAGGGTAGTCGATGCCGAGACCGGAAAACCGATAGCCGGTGCACACGTATTACGAATAGTTTGCGACGTCCATGATCTCCACTGCCAAAATGGACGGATAGATCGGAGCCAAACAGACAATGAGGGATTTGTAAAGGTGGCAGGTGAAACCCGTTTCGGATTTTGGGCTCCTGGTCCGGGAGGAATTCCAGTGCCAAGTAATCAAATCGCTATCTGGAAAGAAGGCTATTATGCTCTCGTATTCTCGCAATTCGGTGACATTCAGTACATTGAACAGAGTTCCGGTCGCAAGGACATTATTGAGGCTATAAATGAAATTCCTCTTGATAGAAAATTCTACGGTCGGCTCTATGATTTCAATGAGGTGTTTTCCGGCGGTCAGGCAAAGCTTTATAGAAAGATTGGCAGCGAGTAAATGGGTTGGAAAGGGTGTACCATACATGGATAGCGTTGGACAAATGATATGAGACTTTCACTACGGAAAAGACGCTGGATAGTCCGGTCAATAGTTGCCCTTGCACTTTGTTTCTTTGTTTTCTGGTACTACGGGAATTCGACGCACACCACTCACGGCATTTCGGCGCCAGGTAAGTTTTATAACGGCTGGTATTCCAGTACCTGCTACTCGGGTCCATGGCTTTTAGATGTGCTTTTCGGTATCCCCTACGGTATTGTGAACTCGATGGGTTTGTGGCATGCTGGACCATCTTGGCTTAAGGTCACCCACCCGTTGCTCGGTTTGCTGTGTTACTTCGTTTGGCCCACAGTTGTAACTCTGCTGCTCGGTCTCGTGTCAGTAGTCACGTTTGATACGCTGTGGGGCCGCCGGTCGTTGCCATTTAGGGCACTGGCCGTGGTTATTCCCTTAGCATTATTGGCAGGGTTACTCTTGCCTCACGGACAACTTGAGGTCAGTCACTACTCGTATTGGAAGTACTCTTTTGCAAACTGGTAGCAGCCGCCCCTTGGTTAGCACCGATTGGCGGCCGGCAGTGTCGGCGTCCGGTGACAGCACCAATTTACTCCGCTTCGCATTTTTGCCAAAGTGAGTAACAGAAAACTGAAATCGTACAACAAATCGCATAAGATGGTTCTTGTAGGGCAGGGGAGACGGTTGTCACATTTCAACCGGCCTGGTAATCCAGCCCGTTTTTTCCCTGGACAAGCCATCAAACACCAAACAGGTTTTTATCATAATTCCAGGGTTTGACATGGGCTGAAAAAATAAGCTGAAGGAGCATGGGGTCAAACCTACACTTTTCACACCTCAAGTTCCTTCATCACCGTAAAAAAACATTTAATGACACATCTGTTGATTGACGGTATTGTAATAACACCGTATCCTGGCGTTAAACTCGTCCCTGGAAATTACCAAAGATAATTGTTTAACGAGACGTTATGGGAAAGAGAAATACACCATTGGCTAAAAGGAGGAAGACAATGAGAGGTGTTCTCATAGCGGCGCTGCTCTTTGCCACCTTGGGTTTATTCACGCGCCAAGCGTCCGCCGCTGGGGAAGAGGTTAATGGATGCGTCCACAAGAGAACGGGAAATGTCCGGATGGTGACGAGCACTGACCTGTGCCGGTCATGGGAATACCCTATATTGCTCGGAAAAACTGGGGAATCCGGCCCAACCGGTCCTCAGGGTCTCCCCGGACCTCCTGGCCCGGCCGGACCTCCCGGTCCTAGTGGTCCCACCGGTGAAACAGGGCCGCCGGGACGAGTAACCGAAGCTCCCATGCAACCCCAACCAGCCGCTCAGTCGCAGGAATCCGGCAGTCAATCCGCTCCGATGAAGGCTCAGTCGCAGGAATCCGGCAGTCAATCCGCTCCGATGAAGTTCGCGGTGCCCGCCGATCAGGGAACAATGCCTGCGGTTTCGATTCTCATTTCGGGTCTGGCATTTGCAGCCATCGTGCTGTCTATAACGGCCATCTGCATGTTATTCCATTTCTATAGGATGATTCAGACGATTGCGGGAGAGCTTCATTCTACTTCCAAAACGCTCGGATTCAATACGGAACGCCTGGAAAAGATTTCTGATCGCCATATTCTTGGCGTGTTCACGATTATGAAGGACCTTCTTCTCTACAAGTCCCAAGTGCCGTCAAAAGAGGGGGAAAAACCCAAGGCTGACACGTTCGAAGAGGACATAGACACTACGATAAAGAATATCGTGGACCGTCCGGACGTCACCACCCTGCGCGATCTTTATTTCATACTCAGAGACAGGTTCAGCGAGAAGCAGATAAAGGAAACGGTTTTTAGACTGCGTGCGGAAGGAGTCATTACCTGGGAAGGCCGCGAAACCCGGCTGGATTTTACAACTGCAATTTCACCGGCGTAAAAGGCAGGCGCGCTCGAAAGTGTAATTTCCTTTCAAATGGACCTACACGGGTAAACCATGTGCGGCCTAATATGTATCGACGAATTTAGGGGATGTCACACTGGAAGACAAGGCCCGGTGCGCCGTCAAAAAGATTTAGCATTGGCGATGCAATTGAGCATCCCGGTTTATGTCGGTTTGATTTAGATGTTGTTATTAGCTGCCTCGCATATACTCTCAATAAGGGCCTTGGAACTACTGGAATTCGACATGTCCATGCGCAAGGATTCGGATTTACAAGCAATCTCTGTGAGCGATTCTCTCATAATAAGGACTATCTTTTCGATATCCATGAACATCTTGAATGGCGTATCTAATATATAATTAAGAGTGGTTATAGTATCTTCTATAAGCTCATCAGAATTAGTATTACTATGGAGGTGTATAAGTTCTAGAATATGTAATCTGGTTGTTCTATATGTATCATATATTAATTCATAATTGATGCATTTTCGGTATTCGACCAGTCTACTTATTTTTTGTTGGAGATTATCCATATTAAATGGCTTTTGTATATAATCGAAGGCACCTAGTTTCATTGCAGCTATAGCGGATTCAATTGTCGCAAGACCGGTAATCATTATGACCTCGGAGCCCATACACCGAGACCGTACGTACCTGAGAAGATCCATACCGCCTTCCGGGTTATTATTGAGGCCTGTCATGTTCTTATCGAGCAAAATTACTTCATAATCATTCAACTCCAGCAGACTTTGAGCAGTTCTTACGCCTTCGGCTTCCTCAACAATGTACCCTTGCTCCTTCAGACAAATTCCGAGCATTGTTCGGATGGCATCATCGTCATCCACGACCAGTATTCTGGCACTCATCTCTTTTCTCCTTCAGGCTACTTGGAATAATCACATACGCAATGCCTGTAACCATCTAAAAGTGGTCCGCACTTCCATTGCTCGTGCGAAAAACAGGACATCGCAAACTACGAACGGTGGATTCTACAAGATTACTGAAACGCAGTTTCGGCCATTTTCCTTTGTTTTATAGAGCCCCCTATCGGCTCGTTCGAACGTAGACTTGATGTTCTGATCAGCTTCATTAACGGTACTGACACCAATACTGATGGTCAAAGTGATCCTTTCTCCCCGAAATAGAAAACGGGTCCGCTGCACATGTTCACACATCTTTTGTGCAACTGTTTCAGCTCCCTGGGCTTCGGTTTCCGGAAGCACTATTATGAATTCATCACCTCCACACCGCGCCAGAAAGTCGGTTCCACGCAAATTCACTTTAAGTCGTTTAGCCAATTGAGCCAGGCACTTGTCACCAGTCCAGTGTCCGTACAGATCGTTGATACTTTTGAAATTGTCTACGTCTACCATTAGTATGGAAAAAGCTCCCTTTGTAAGCTTGTATTCGGCCCACTTTTCACGGATGTACTTTTGGTAAGCCCTGCGATTGGCAATACCGGTTACAGTATCGAGAAGACTTACCTGTTCCATTTGCTCTGCTCTCCGGTGAGCTTTTGAGATTTGCGTCCTAATAGATTTGAGCTGGGATTTGAGTTCCTTGACCTGACCGGCCAACTTCATTAACTGTTTTGCATCGGCTTGCAGCTTTTTCCGGGATTTTTCCTTGATGCCCTCGAGTTTCGATGTAATTAGGCTTTTGAGCTCATGCGTGCTGTGGGTTGTCTGAAGAGATGCAGTGATTTCCCGCACATTGTTTTCGAGAGTTTCCGCAAAGGCCTTACTGCCCCGGAACACCTCGCTTGCATCAGAATAGGAAGCTGTAACGAAGTTTTCTACTTCGACCAGGTTTCTGGTTAGCTCCGAAATCAAATCCACGAGGTCTTTTTGCCGAATGCTGACTTTATCGCTCGCTTCCGTTATGAAGTCGAGGATCTGGCCATTTAATTGAAGGACCCCCGCAAAATCCACTGCCTTTCGGACCAGCATGGAAAGCTCTTCGGGGCGAGGGCCGGTTGCCTCGCTGAATGTCTCCCTGAACACTCTGAGGATCTCAAGCTGAAACTGCTGCAGTTGCCCGGCATAAGGCTCGATATCCAGTGAATCGCCCTGCAAACCTGCCGACCTGGCTGTCGCATTCAGCACATCAAGGTAGGAGCCGTGCTTGATTAGCGACTGGCTGAGCAGAGAAGGCGTTACAGGCTCGCTTGTAGCTGATCTCAGCTCGTGCAAAGCGTCGATGACAGTTTCGCACAGCCTCTCCGTTCTCCCGGTAAGCGAATCCGAATCATGTTGAGAATTCATTTGCTGGTTCCCAATCTGCTGGTAGAGTTTGTAAAATCCACTAAAATTTACGCAGTGCCGGTCACGCACTTGCCAGACCGGAAATCATTGCCTATTATGAGGTCTTCAGAATTCGCGAAATTTTATCCCGCTGCATTCCACCTTCTGGCGATCATAGAAGGTCTACTCTAAGTCTTCATCTTTTTTTCTACAAAATTTAAAAAGCTTTGTACGCAGTCTGGGCAGAGCTGGGACCCCTTTACCTCTTCGATTATCGTTATCGCCTTCTCATGAGAGAAACCCTTGCGATATGGACGATCGCTTGTAAGGGCGTCATATGTGTCGGCCACTGCAATCATGCGAGCCATGAGGTGAATACGATCACCCTTGAGGCCTGCTGGGTAGCCGTTTCCGTCAATTCTTTCGTGGTGGCCGGCAATTGCAGGTATGATATATGCCAGGCTTGGAATGGGTGAAAGGATTTCGGCACCAATGCTCGGATGCAGTTTCAGGATTTCCCATTCCTCTTTGTTTGGCGCGGAAGGTTTTAGCAAAATGTCGTCGCGAATACCTATCTTGCCGAGGTCATGCAGTTTGCCGGCGATTCTTGCCTTCTCGACCAGTTCTTCATCAAATGCCATCTCCCGGGCCATCTCCACAAGAATTGAAGCTACAGACTCCGAATGGCCCCGCGTATACTGGTCACGAGCTTCAAGGGCCAGAACCAGGCTGGTTATGCTTCCGATTATTATTTGCCGTTCGGCTTCGAGGCGCTCTTTTTCTCTTGATATGCGATGGAAATGATCGGAGAGAAATTGCTCGGCGGTTACTACCAGTTGGTCGAGGTTGAAGGGTTTGACCAGGTAAGCTGACGCGCCGTATTGGAGAAGTCTCCGCATCGTGGCGCGATCCCCGTTCGCACTCATGATGATGAACGGTATCCGGCAAAGCTCAGGGTTTGCGTGAACCATTTTGCAGAGGCCGACCCCATCCAGTTCGGGCATGTTTAAGTCGCTCAGGATTAAGTCCGGACGATGGTTGTCTAGAAGCTTAAGTGCTTTTGCACCGTTTTCGGCAGAAACCACATAAAATCCTGCAGCCAAGAGTGATTTCTCGACCAAATGGCGGGTGGTACCAGAATCGTCCACGACGAGAATCGTCCGTCTCCTCAGCAGCACATTCCTGCCCAGCAACTCCCGGACGCGCTCGCGCAGTTCCGTTTTTGCATTAGACTTCGAGATAAACGCGGCAACACCCAATTTGAAGCCGCGTTCAATATTTTCTTCATGATCGCAAGAACTTAAGAGGACGATGGGAAT
Source organism: Syntrophobacter sp. SbD1 (assembly GCA_900290365.1). Classification (GTDB taxonomy): domain Bacteria; phylum Desulfobacterota; class Syntrophobacteria; order Syntrophobacterales; family Syntrophobacteraceae; genus SbD1. Next base: position 8,174 of record OMOE01000039.1, read on the forward strand.
TGATTTTTTGGCATCGTGGTTTTTGAGCTTTTCGCAAAGCGTGAACCCATTCATTCGTGGCATCTCAATATCTGTGATGACCAGATCAAAATCTTCACGTATTGCAGTCTCGAAGCCATTCAGTCCATCAAAGGCCTCTGTTACCCTTGCGCCCATTTGTTGGAGTTGCCTCCGGAGCACAGTCCTGACTGTCGAACTATCATCTACGACCAGAATTTTGGGGGAAGATTTCAAGAAATATTCCTCTTCTTCTTTCTCTTCAGAGGAATGATTATCAAAAAACATTAATTCTCCCATTTATGCCACCCTTGCTCCCTGGCTTCATAGCCCGGTCATGTCAACTGTATGTTTCTATCAGAGACGTTTTCATTTAACTATCTATCGACCCCAGGCGACTAAAACATGAAATGTTTTTAGGACTATCAGTATTCATGTCTGCATCTGATGTGGCATTTCAATGCTTAACGATATATGCGGGAATAATGCACGTGTGATGTATTGGCTGGTTTTGGTATGGGATTAGGTTCAGAAAATGGCTGCTAGCCTGAATTCCCACGTTAGTTTTTTGAGTTAACACCACGCTCGTTATCACCCGAACTTGATGCGAAAGCGTCTGTCCGCGAGTCATGGCACGCGGATGTCGGTATTTTGGAAATCGGCACCGATCAACTGCGGATTATGGGCGCGTTTATGAAGGTTATATAGATTCTCGCTGTTTTTCCCGCTGTATTATCAGCAAAACCGCAAAACACAGTGGTGAGTGGCTGGCGGGCAGTGGTCAGAATTCGTAATTCCTAATTTCTAATTGCCCTCAGGAATGCGCTTGAAAAGCTTTGCTCCGAGTTTGCGCAGGTCGGGATCGGGCAGGCTCTTTATAAGTGATTGTTCTTCGAGAGTCAGTTTCCTGGTGGGGGATTTTGATTTTCTGCGCGTGGAGTATCGCTTGGCCTTGATTTTTTCCAGGTCCTTGTGAGCACGGTTAAGTATCGGCGCCGAGGCCGGCAGTTCGGCGACCTTTACAACTATCCTGTCGACAATGCACTCGGGCCGCTTGTCATTGATTTTATCGGTCAAAACTTCCTTCAATTGCTCCAGGTGGTGCTTCCAGACCGAATCGTGAACGGCGATCACCAGCACCTTGTCCTTGAGTGACCTGGGACTGGTATAGCGCGCCACCTGTTCGCCAACCAGCTCTTTCCAGTCCCCGATCGGGTTGGGCACGAAAGCCGGATGAGCTTCGAGGAAGGTTTTCACCAACGGCCCCACTTTGATGTTGGAGCCCCGGTTCGAGCTTTTCATGTTTACTTCTCACCTTGAGGGGGGGAAAGAAGCTTGTTTTCCAGCCTTTTGAGCGAGGCGTTCAGGTCTTTGTACTGCTGTTGAAGCGTCTCCATGATGAGAAGGGTGTCACTGCTTCGAAGGGGCAGCTTTGAGAGCAACTGATCGTAGATGAATGAATCCAGGTTTGAAAGATAAAGTTCTTCAAAATACCTCAGCAAGGTTGCGGCCACCTGGAAAAAGACGGCAATGCCCGCCGCCTGGATCAATGGAAGCAGAAGGCTGAAAGTGGGCTTGATGCTTTCGATTATTTCCTTCGGGGTACTGAGCATAGGTTTGGCTGCTTCGAAGGCTTCCTTTTGAGCAATGAGGGCGAGACCGGCAGAGGCGGTGTTGAATTGGGCGATAAGAAGCAGCACGGTCTGTGCCAGCCCCAGAAGGGGGATGACCCAGACAAGACATCGGTAAGGACCCCATGAACCGTGTAGAATGCTCCAATCGGCCTCGACCACCCGGCGTTCTTTTTCAAGCAGTTCCTCCGATGAGAGGTTTTTCTGAAAGCCGGAAAGAATTAGCCGAAGCCTGATAAACGGATGCAATATAAAGGTCAGGGGGGTCCGCATGGTTCTTGCCGTCAGGGCCGCAAAGGGAGTAAGTGCCCCCTGTCTTGAGGAAATGGTGAATTGTTTACCTTCCTGTCCACGGTTGAATGATCCACGCTCATTGCCTTCCGACATAAATAACTGTAGCAGGTATCTTCCGGCATACTGGACCACAAGCCAGAGCAGGCGCAGTTCCAAAAAAATCATGCCCGCCCGGATGATGAAAAGGAGAATCCTGCTGACCAGTTCGATATTTTCCCGGTAATCATTTTGCGCGGCAGGCCCTGCGGGCTGTTTAGACCTGTCCGGAACGGTTGATCTGCCGGTTTGGGCTGTTTTGTCCTGTTGGTCCTGTTTGCCCCTGGAGTTTTCAGGCGAAGTTATGCTTATACCTTGAAGATCGGACCAGAAAACGATCTTGCTCAGGTCTTTAAGATCCGGACCTTGCCGGGGGGGATAAGCAATGCCGGATGAGAACCTGGCGAAGATAAGACACAGAAAGAAAAAGACGAACCACCACAATCTATGGAGTGTCTCATATCGCCTTAATCCGTGGAACATTGGATCTCCTCATGCTTGGACAAATTAAAACTGCCGTCAAGGATCTTACTATTTATCAGAAAGAGCGAGGTTTGAACAATGAATTAGGTTTCAGGTTCGAAAGGCCCGATGTGCATTCTGTTCTTCACGGCACAGTCCAGCATGTGACTCAGCCCGCCTCGTTCTTCGGGGGAAAAGCCGAAGGACTGCTTCCAGATATCGTCATTTTCCATGCACAGGTAGACGCACAGGCCGGGGTCAATCCGCCGGATTCTCTCAACCATGAAAGAATAGAATTCGGCCCTTATGTCTCGAAAGTAGCGCATCTTGCCGTCCAGTCCACGAATGAACTCACCGTAGGCGATCCGGCTCAAAGGATGGCGTAATCTGATAATTTCTTTCAGTTCCGGCATGAAGCGGAAAGCCCCCAGGCTGATCCAGACGATTCGGGCCGGGTCGATTCCGGCGAAGAGTCGATCCAGGGTGCGGGCGTAGCCCGATTTCCACTCCGGGTGGTCGATGATCGGGTCGAAATGAAACGCGAGAAAATAGCCCTCACCGGAACAGAAGCGTGCCGCCTCGATCCTCTCGGCGATGGTTGCGGCAAAGGGTTCTTCCTGCTTGCGGATTTGCGCGGAATTGAGCGACCAGGCTACTATCGTATGCCCTCCATGATCGAGACCCGAGAGGTTTTCCACAAAGTTGGTTTTCGTTTTCAATTCCAGGACTGCATTCGGAGTTCGGGCAAAATGCGGAACAATGAGTCGGGAAAGCTCGGTAAACGGGTCGAGCAGAAGGGAATCCGTGAATTCACCGGTGCCGATCCTGTGAAGGCTATCGCGGTTTTGCGCCAGGGCGTCCGAAAGTTCCCCGAACATTTGGCCGAGGTTGCCGAAGAGCCTCAGATTCGGCTGGTTCAGGTAGGCCTGAAGGATGCAATAGGAGCAGCCGATGGAGCATTGGGTCCCGAAATGGAGAATTTTGTACCCGCAGCAATGGTAGTGGCGGGTCCCGGGACAGGATTTCATAAACCTTCCCCGAAAATCCACCACTTCAAGAATTTCAGGATCGCAACAAACGGCGTCTGAAATTCGGTCCACTGTTTCAAAAGAAGCGCCTGGCAGGTTCTTGCGCAGCGAGGCTACAAGCTCTCCTTTCGCAACGGAGGATTCAACGATAACTTTTCTGGGAGCCTGGATTTTTTTCATGGTGTCGAAAGATCAGTTAGCCTTCATTGGACGTTGTTTTATTTTCGTCTTGCTTTTGCCTTGCCGCCGCCGAAGGCAGCGGCGAACCTGGCCGGCGGTCCCACCGCCATATGGCATCCAGGCGGTCTGATTCGACGATGGACCTGGCCGAATGTACAATCTTGCGAAGTTCTTCGGGTCCGTTAAAACTCAATTCCATTTCCCAATTATTGCCTTCAAAAGCAGGGGGAGGGATGATCCGTATCCCGGACGGAAGCCCAAGGGCTTCCAGGTCACGTCGAAATTGGTTTTGTCTAGAACTAAGCCGGGGATAGCGCAGTTCGGCAAGTAAAGTTCTTAGCGCCTGCGTTTTTTGACGGTGGTTCAGATCCCCTGACATAAGGATTTCTCGTGAACGGGGGGCCTCGATTATATCGGCGCCCGACTTTTGCTCGCGAACAGCTATTTCTCTTATGTGCTCAACTATTTCCACCTGGATGCTCGCACTGCACTTTAGAGCCTTGAGAACAGACAAGAGGGAGTCCCTGCTCCTTTCGTCCCATTCGGCAACTTCGAGCGCCGCGCGCTCCGCGATAGCGCCGGAGGCGAGCATCTCAAGGGTCTCGGTCCCACCTGCCGAAAGCAAAGCCCATTTGGCCGGAACGTCGGGGCGGTTTGAAACGTTCATGCCGGAAAGAAAAAACGAAGGAATTTCCTGCGATTGAAAAGCTACGATAAGGACGGACATTATTTGCGCTTTTTCCGCCAGGTTAATTCCGCTTTCGAAGATTTTTTTTTCAATCCTTCGGCTCCAAACTTCGCGGATATCGCAGTCCTGGCCAAAAATGCGGCACACTGCCCCCTTTGCCCCATTCTCCTTTGCCCATCCAAGCCTTTGAAAGCCGTCAACAGCGATGTATTGGGCGCCTTTTTGCTGGAGCCAGGGAGGGTCTAGAATCCCGAACCTGGCAAGAGAGTCCTTGAGACGTGTGGAGGCTGCGAATCTTCGAATTTCAAAAGTGCGGTTGTCCAGGTCGATCTCGGAAAATGTTGCAAAGCGCAAGTCCATCCTGCTCAGATGTCCTTTCCGCAAAGCCGTTTGAGCGCCTCGGCGTAACGGGCGCGCGTTTTCCGCACGATTTCTTCAGGCAGCCCCGGGGCAGGCTCTGTCTTCTTCCACCCGCTCGACTTCAGATAGTCGCGCAGAAACTGCTTGTCAAAGCTCTCGGGGCTGCTCCCCGGGCGGTAGCGGTCTGCCGGCCAGAAACGGCTTGAGTCAGGAGTTAGTACTTCATCGACGAGCATCAATTGCCCATCGGCTATTCCGAACTCAAATTTCGTATCGGCGAGAATTATTCCACGCTCCCCGGCATATTCGAAAGCTTTCAAGTAAAGCGCAATCGCGGTCTGTTTAACCTTCCCCGCGATTTCCGGCCCTATTGCCTCGCTCATCCGCTCAAAGGAAATACTTTCGTCATGCTCCCCCATTTGTGCTTTGGTGGAAGGAGTAAATATTGGTTCAGGCAGCTTTTGGGCTTCGATTAGTCCTGGGGCAATGTCTATTCCACTCACCCGGCCGCTTTTCTGATAATCCTCCCACCCCGATCCTGCCAGGTAACCTCTGACGATGCACTCTACAGGCAGCACTTTTGCCTTTTTAACCCACATCGTCCGCCCCTTCAGTTGAGAGGCATAAGGCCGGCATACTTCGGGGAACCGGCTCGAATCGATGCTTATCAGATGGTTGGCAATGATGTCGTTGAGGTAGTTGAGCCAAAATTCAGAAAGCAGGGTCAGAATCATCCCCTTGCCGGGAACCGGGTCGGGCATTACTACATCGAAAGCTGAAATCCGGTCCGTTGCCACTATGAGCAAAGAGTTGCCAAGATCGTAAATGTCTCTTACCTTTCCTCGCGACAGGAGATTCAAGCCGGGGAAGTTCGTTTCGAAGATCGGCGGTGTCTCGATCATCTTCTCTCCTCGTAAAATAGACTTGGGACAATATATAATTTACTCAATGCGTGGTGCACAAACTATCAAAATAGAATAAATTTCGGCAAAAACCAAAAACAAAGAAAATTACGGATAAGGGACTTCTCGATGCTAACGTTACCCAAGTGCATTCTACTTCCGATAGATGGGACAATCGAGTCGCTTCGGCCGGTTACATTCATCAGCAGGCTCTACCCTCCTTCAGAAGTCAGCCTGGTCCTGTGCTACTTCACTGCGCCGGTCCCGCCCGCTTATAGCGGAGGGGTGGTTGAGTCCGCCGAGCTGTTGAGGAAAAAAAGAGAATTCTTTCAGGCACAAAAACAGAACGTGCGCCGCATCTTCGACCAGGCCCGAGAGGTGCTTTTGAAGACGGGTTTTCCTGAAGAATCGATACGGGAACATGCCGAGCAAAGAGAAATGAGCGTCGCGAAACAGGCGTGCATTCTCGCCGAAATGAGCAAGGTCGATGCGGTTGTGGTCCAAAAGCGCATTACAAGCAGTCTGGAGGGCTTCATCAGGGGAGATCTCTCATCAGCCCTCATTGAGCACTGCATGGAAAGTCCGGTCTGGTTCACCGAAGGTGAAGCCGATACTAAAAAGGCCGCAATTTGCATAGTCAACGAGGAGGCCGCCCTGAGGGTTACGGATCACGCAGCCTATATGCTTGCCGGAACGGGCGCCGACATTACCCTTTTGCATGCGGCAAAGAAACCTTCCCGTCAGCTTTCATGCCGCCCGTCGGATGCCTTGAAAGAATTGGCGGACTATGCCGATACGCCTGTCAGACAAGACAAGGTAACATATCTGTTAAAGGCAGCCGCAATACTGGCGGAATACGGATTCGATGAGAGCCGCGTCCAGATAACTCTGATACCGGACAGGGGCGATACTGCCGGTGAAATCCTTTCGTGGTGCGCCTCGAACGGTATCGGAATCATAGGGCTCGGTCATTGCCGGCCGGCCGGAGCCTGGGGCTTTCTGAAAACTTCGGTTACTAAAAAGATACTTGCCGATTTCAAGAACGTATCGGTCTGGGTATCTCAATGAGGTGCTCTAATTTTTTGCTTTTGCCTTGACCGCTGCCGTGCGTTTGGAGGCCGGCTGCGGCTTCTTTTTCTTCAGATCTTCGTAGGCGATAAGAATCGGGCTGGCCACAAACACCGATGAGTAACTTCCGGTCACCACACCGATCAGCATGGCAAAGCTGAAATCGTGAATAACGCTGCCGCCGAGAAGGAAAAGACACAATATCACAAAAAAAACAGTCATCGAGGTCAGAACCGTCCGGCTCAGGGTCTGGTTTATCGCCCCGTTTATCATGTCGCTGAACTTGATCTTCTTGTCTTTGTTGCGATTTTCACGGATTCGGTCGTAGACGATGATCGTATCGTTTAGCGAATAACCTGAGAGGGTCAGCAAGGCCGCAAAGACTTCCAGGCTGAATTCTTTATTGAAAAGAGCAAAAATCCCGATCGTTATCAAAATGTCGTGGACCAGCGAGAGCAAGGCCCCGAGCGCATACGGGAGCTTCAGGACCCAGCAGAGAACAAGCGTGACTGTAAGCGCCCCTCCGATCAGGTAGACCGCATTTAAGCCGAGCGCCTGGAGCAGGTAGATTCCCACTATCAGCACGCCCCCCATTATGAGGCTGGCGGTCCATTTGAATTCGAATCGCCCGGAAATATAGATGGCGATCAGCAGTAAAGCGTAAAAAATCGAATAAAGCGCCTTTTGCCGCAGGTCATGCCCAACCTTTGGCCCCACCATTTCTACACGCAGCACCTGTTGGCCGGGGCCATAGGATTTGCTGAGTTCGTCCTCGATCCGGTTCGACAGGCTTCCCAGTTCTTCATGAATAGCATCGGTGCGGATCAGGTATTCATTGTCGCTGCTGGAACCTATCTGCTGGACGAAAGCGTGCGAGATAATTCCCTGGAGCGCGTTTCGGATTTGGTCCGGATTGGTTTGCTGGTTGAATTTAGCCTGGATTAGTGTTCCTCCGGCAAAATCGACTCCCATGTTGAGCCCGCCGCGCACGAAGAGGGTTATCAACCCAAGCAAAATGATCGTGCCGGAAAGCAGGAACGCTTTGTAGCGCAATCCGACGAAGTTTATGTTGANNAGGAAGACCCTTCTTTTCCGTTCTCCGGCTTCTGTCCCCCGTCCTGTGAGCTAGATGCTCAGTTCCTTTACCCGCCGTTCGGTCAGAAGATAGTCAAAAATAATCCTGGTTACGAAGATCGCCGTAAACATGTTTGCCGCCAGACCGAAAAAGAGGGTAACCGCAAAACCCCTTACGGGACCCGTACCGAACCCATAGAGAATCAACGCCGCGATCGCGCTGGTGACGTTTGCGTCCATAATCGTTATGGTTGCGCGCTGGTACCCTGTGTCAATAGCTGCGCGGGGCGTTTTGCCCAGCCGCAGTTCCTCTCGTATCCGTTCATAAATGAGAACGTTTGCGTCAACGGCGATCCCGATGGTAAGCGCGATACCGGCAATGCCCGGCAGAGTGAGGGTTGCACCGACAAGGGAGAGCAATGCCAGTATCAGCAAGATATTCATGACAAGGGCCAAGTCCGCAATCACTCCCGAGACCTTGTAGTAAACAATCATGAACAGGATAATGCCAAGTCCGCCAAAGGCCGAGGCCAGGATTCCCTTCCTGATCGAGTCGGCTCCCAGCGCCGGTCCAACAGTGCGCTGCTCGAGAATCTTGACGGGGGCCGGCAGCCTGCCGGTGCGCAGCGCAATCGCCAGCACCTTGGCTTCTTCGTCGGTGTATGAACCCGAGATGTCGGCCCTTCCGCTCGGGATGCGTTCCCTGATAACGGGGTCCGAATAAACGACACCGTCCAGAACTATCGCAAGCTTTCGCCCAACATTTTCGCTGGTGATCCGTTCGAATATCTTTGCGCCTTGGGGATCGAAATTGAGCGAGATATGCGCCTCGCCAAACGAGCGGCTGCCTATTTCAACCCTGGCGTCAGTAATATACTGCCCGGTAAGCACGGTTTTGTCTTCCAGAGGGATCTTCGTTTCCTGGGAGTTTCTATCCGAAGGTCTCATCGGATAGAGCTTTACTCCAGGCGGAAGCTTATTGTCATGAATTTGCTCTTCGGTAACGTTTTCCGCCACCATTTTGAATTCGAGTACCGCAGTTTTTCCGATGAGGTTGATGGCTTCCTGGGGGTTCTTTATTCCGGGAAGTTCAACCAGTATCCGGTCGTTTGCCTCAGGCCGAATATCAGGCTCACTCACCCCGAACTGGTCGATCCTGTTGCGGATAGTCTCAAGGCCCTGGCCTACTGCCATGGCCCGAAGATCGTTAACTTCCTTCTGGTCCATGGTCAGAAGCACCCTCGTCCCATCAGGCGTGGTTTCCGTTGAGGCCGTCTTCAGCCTTGGGAAACTACTTTTTATAGCTTCGTTGAACTCATTCAACTGTTCGTTCGATGGGAGGACCACTTCGATATCCCAGGCGCCGGTCTTTGCAACTTTGGTAAATCCGATTTTTTTCGCGCGCAGAGCATCCTTGATCTCTTCAGCCGATCTTTCCGCCGCATTTTCGACCGCTTTGTCCGCCTCGACCTCCAGCACCAGATGGATGCCGCCCTGCAGGTCCAGTCCAAGGTGGATCTTATCGGGCAAAATGGTGGACAATCCAGGCAGCGGGGTGGATACGAAAGTCGGTACAAGGCAGAAAATACCGATTATGAGGATTCCCGCAACTAAGAGCGCACGAATTCCTAAGCTTTTCAATTACGCCTCCCAAAACTAAATAATGCAAAGTGAAGGGTGAAGCGTGATGGGGTGAACAGAACAAAGCCGGCTCAATCAGGCAGGCTTTTGTTCCCGTTTGCTCACTGCTCACCGTTCACTATTCACTAATCTTTTCTTTGGCCGTTTCTTTTTCCGGAGGCGCCTCACCCTTTGAGACCAACCCACCGACAGCGCTCCGGTTGACTTTTACGCGAACTCTTTCGGCAATCTCCATGGTTATCACGGTTTCGTCAACACCGGTTATTTTGCCGCGGAGTCCGCCTGCTGTAAAAATTGTATCGCCTTTCTGAAGGTTTGCCAGCATCTGTTTCTGTTCTTTTTGGCGCTTTTGCTGCGGGCGAATCAGCAGAAAATAAAAGATCGCAAGCATCGCGATCATAAGGAACATGGGATTGCCCAAATTGAACAATCCCGCGGGCCCGGCCCCGGCCCCGGCATCCTGTGCGAACGCATCGGCTGCGTACGCCAATCCAGCAAAAATCATCGGTTTCCTCCAAGATTTTTTTAAATCGAATCTGTTCTTTTAATGCAGCCAATGCTGCTATTCCAGTTTGGACCCAAAGATGCGAATTAAACGATATTCCGTCGCGAATGTCAATCGGCTCAATTCGACTGCCTCCAAAATGTAACGGAAGCGGGGCCGCCGGATTTTTTAGCGGGAAGCCGCGAGGATTCCTTTTCACGCAAAACCGCGAAGCCGCTAAGAAAGGCGGGTAACCGCCCAATCACCGTCCATAATCTTTAACCTGAGCGCCCCTCGCGTCTTGGGTGAAAAAGCTGTGTTTTTCCCTTTTCGCGTCTTCGCGTGGAAAAACTCCCGTCTCAATTAGTTCTTTATAATCCATACTATATCGGTATCGTAAAAAACTTGTCACACTTCTGAGATAGATTGTCACACTCCCGCGATGAATCCCCGCTGAAATTCGAATAAACAGTGACCTGTCAAAGGAAGTGATGCTCCGTGGTACTTTGCTGACCTCCTCGAACGAGGGACCAGAAAGCCCGGATATGAAGGTTTTCGCGCTCCAGCAGTGTGAAGCCTTCATGCCCGGGCTTTTTTTATGAGTACGACGGCAAGACCCACTGAGCGAGCTCCCTCGGATTACCACGGATGACAGAGCCAAACCCATCGTAAGGTGGGGACGGAAAGCCACGGGTCTTACGGAAGATAGCCGGGTTGCCTTTCTCCAGCAGGAGACGGTGTACCCGGCTTTTGCTTTTTGAGGTGCTAATTTGCGGCTAATTACCGTGAAAGGAGGTGAGAGGAGGGAAACAGGAAAATAATGTGAATTCCATGAGGTGGTATAGCGAGCAAAGAGTCTTTTGCAAAACAGCGGGTCAATCAATAAGGAGGCAGCGACTTGAAGAGAAATGTCGCGGTAATGTTTGGGACAATCATGCTGTGCGTGCTCCTGATGGGCAATGTTGCGCAAGGTTTCAATCAGGCTGATTTGAATAAGTTGAACTCAATGAAGCAATGTCCAGGGTGTGACCTGAGCAATGCGGACCTGAGCGGGGCGGTCTTGAATTCGGTGGACCTGAACGCGGCGAACCTGAGCGGGGCGATCCTGATTGGGGCGAACCTGAGCCACGCAGACATGGATGGTGCAAACCTGAGCAGTGCGTACCTGAGCGGGGCGAACCTGAAGGGGACTGACCTGAGCGGGACGAACTTGAGCGGCGCCGACCTTGAAGGCGCGAACCTTACCGGTACGACCTTTGATGGGGCGAAGCTGGATGGCGCCACTTGGAAGGACGGCCAAAAATGTAAAGCCGGATCGATACAGAAGTGCATCCAGTAGTGGAAATGCCACAAACGGCACAACTTTCAATGAAACAGGAGAGGATATGAATAAGACAATGAAAAAAGCATTAGCCGGGCTTGCCTTCGGGCTGGCCTGCGCCGTGTGCGGTACTGCGGCCCTTGCCCAGACCACCACCGCCCTTCTGAAAACACCCTACATGATCTACCCCGTTCTTACCTCCACGCCGGGCGCGACTACCTCGATGGAAGTGCTCTGGCAGGACAGTGGCGTCCCGACGACCCCGGACACGCTTAGCTGGGGCACCGACTCGACCTATACGACCTTTATTCAGAACGTGCAGGTGGCACAGTACGGCACCGCCAATCAGTGCATGTATACGATTACCGGACTGACGGCGAATACTACGTATTATTATCAGGTTGTAGACTCGACCGGATTCGCTAACAAAGGGTCGTTCATCACCGCGCCCGACGCCAGCGCAACCTCGGTTAGGTTCCTTGCCCAGGGGGACTCGAGAAGCTGTCCGATTCAGTTGGACGCCCTGATGTATGCGATGACCCAATTTTATTCACAGCCCGGCAACTCTGATTATCAGCGCCTTTCTATTGCTAACGGAGACTGGGTGAGCAGCGACGCCGAAAGCAACTGGACGCCCCAGTGGTTCAGCAACACAAATATGCCGGACGTTCGCGCATACACGGCGAATGTGCCCATCAACGGCATCCGGGGTAACCATGACACCTCCGGCTCTTATCCCTGGGGGACAGCCACGTACTTCCCGAAGTACTTTCCCTTTCCGTACCAGAACACCACCACTATAACCGGATCGGGCTCGAGCAGAGCAGCAAATGCGACGACCTTTAATCCGGCCACCGTGCAGGCATGGAGCGGTCTGTACTGGTCCTTCGATTACGGCCCGGCGCACATCATATGCCTCGACGAGTACGCAAACATGGCTTCGGGTTCCCCGCAGTACACCTGGCTTGTAAACGATCTCCAAAATACCACCAAGCAGTGGAAGATCCTCCTCTATCACGAGGCGTCATATTCCGCAGGCGCTGATGGCGATAACGGCAATGTTCTGGCCATCGAGCCTCTCATCACCCAGTACAATGTGAACGTGGTCTACTCCGGCCACAGTCACAATTATGCCCGCTGCGGCGCCTATAATGCCGCCCAGGCAAATGGCGACAATATAGCCCTGAATGTTCCGCATATCACCAGCGGCGGCGGCGGCGCGCCTATATATCAGGTCGATCAATCAAACACGGGATCATGGCCCCACGTTATTACCGCATGGCCTTCTTTAGAGTTCATGACCTTCGACATCGAGGGGAATAACCTCACCATGACCGCCTACCAGGTCAACGGCTTGGGTAATTACAGCAATTACAGCCTGAGCGAATTGCAAACTACTCCTCCCAATCAGTTGCCGCCCTACGCCAATTTGAGCATTACGCCGATCGAAACGGTTGTGCTCCATAACTACGCCAACGTGACGTCGCAGGTTACCGCGACTGTCGGCAACTTCGGCTATAATCACCAAACCAAGATGTATAATGGCACCGTGAAGCTCACCAACAACGGTCCCGCTCTTACCGGTAATGTTCACGTTGTTACGAGCGGCATTCTCAACCTCCCCGGCATCGGCACGGCAGACAACGAATACGACCCCCAAGCCGACGAAGAGACCTCCGGCGATTTGCCAACGAACGGTGGGGTTGCGGTCACCACGCCAGTCGCTCAAAACCCCGGAACGGGCAAAAATTCTCCCGCAGGATCCGGCGAGCTAACCAACCTTACGCTGGTAAATCAAACGGGATCGAACAACGGCGAGCCGATGATACAAGCTTCAAGCACCGGGTTGGGCGCCGGCCAGTCCGTTACAGTTGAGCTGCAGTTCAGCAATCCGACTAACGGTCCGATTCATTTTACCCCAATGATATTGAATGGGAATTAATAGGAGAAACAAACCATGAAGTTGCTTAAGCTCAAACTGCTAGTTTTCGCTTTGATCGTATTTGCAGCCGGTTCGGCCTTCGCGTCGTACAGCTATGAAGTAACCGTCAATACCAGTTCTGTAAGCGGCGACTCCGGCCTTATCTACATGAATTACTTTAACGCAGGCGGTTCGACTTCCACGGCGACCGTGTCAGGCTTTACAGCGGACGCCACCACTTCGCTCGGCCTCCAGGACACCGGCGACGTAATGAACGGCGCCCAAGTTGTAGGTACGCTGCCCTCTAATGTGGCTTTCACCAGTACGAGAAGTGCCTCGAATCCAAATAACGACTACTTACAGGCCATCACCCTCGGCAGTTCCACCAGCTTTCTCGTTTCATTCAGCGGCCCCGCTACCACCGCAACGACTAACCCCAGCGCCGCCAGCACGTTTTCGCTTGGCTTTATCACCGATACGGGCTCTTGGAACAACATTTTTCCCCCCACTGTCTCTGGCTCTAATGGCGAATTGTTCGACATAACCCTCAATGACGGCGGAGCCACGTTCACCACGACCTATGGTGGTCCGGTAACGCTTGCTCAGACGCCCATTCCACCCAGCGCCTTGCTGTTCGGCTCGAGCCTGATAGGCTTGATCGGAGTCCGCAGAAGACTGAAGAATTAAACTCGGTATAACTTCATTCTTCGTCAAAGATTGGGGGGCCTTCGGGCCCCCTTTTCTAACTTGCATGGAGGCAAAATTTTTGTGTTTCTATTGTCCTGAAACGGTCCCGTTTCACCGCTGCGACGAAGCGTAATATTCATGTAATGATCTCGTAACACGCAATAATCATACTGTGAAGCCAAAAGTGACAGGGGGGACCGAGCATGACGAATACGCAGCCGCCAAGGCAAGGGGTACGATGCATCAGGCTTATTGCCGCGCTTATTTTTACGCTCCTCGTGAGCCTGTCCTGGCTGGTAGGGGCCGGATCGGCCGCTGAGGACAGCCCGGTTGTAAACGAGTTGAGGCAAAAGGCGCAGCATGCCTATACCGAGGGCCGCTATGCCGACGCGGTGGCCGCCAATCTGGAAATCGCCGAAAAGCACCCGGACAGCGATGCTCGGCACAATGCGGTACAGATGCTCGGGAACATATATGAAGATAACCTTATCGATTTAAAGGAGGCGATCAAATGGGACGGTGAGTTTTTGGAGGAATATGCCGATTCCAGGCAGGTCCCATTCTATGAGGAAAAAATCGCCACCTTGGAAAAGTTGTTGAACCAGGAGCCGGCCTTCAAGACCTGGCAAGCGATCCGGTCTTCCAATGATAGCGATGAAAGCCTGGTTAAGAAGTACGAGGCGCTGCTGAGGGACCAACCCGATTTTGTCCTCAAAGACAAGGTCGAGAGTGAGCTCGGTCACGCCTATGGCCGCATGGACAAGCTCGAGAAAAGCTATCTCGCCTTTCAGTCCATCGCCTCGGAAGGCGGCGAAAAAAAACTCTCCAGTACCGACCTGGTGGCCTATGAAGATGCACATCGCTATTTGCGAATGACAGGGACTTGGGCATGGTTCGCGTGGGCCTTCATAGTGACGCTTTGGACCGGGGTCCTGCTGATGAAGCCTTGGAAACGGCTTGCCTGGGCATCCAGCAAAAAGTTCATCTTGTTGCCCGTGTTATGGGTGCTTATGACCATAGCATGCATACCGTTTTACTATTCCATGGACACCACCGCCTATCCGATCCAAATCCCAATCACTACGGTATTTGTCGCGGCCGGACTCAACCTTATCGTTCTTTTCTGGCTGCTGCTTCTGACGAGAGGGGAGTTCTGGCGGACACGGCCTTGGGCGCTCCGATTGTGCAGCCCAGTGCTCACACTGCTGATGACCGTCGCGGTTTTTTATCTATTCGTCGTGTACCAGCCGCAAGGACCTTATATCACCGACGTTTTCGCCGTCAAGCTACACTACTGGAGTGGAGAACTGCGAAACCGGGGGCTTTCGTTAGCCATCCCGGGACGATGAGCAGGATAGCGAAGTAAATAAGCCGTGGAATTGCCGGTAACAAAAGGGAAATTAAAGAAGGAAGGTAAAGAAATGACAGGACGGATCCTGAAGATCAAGACCGGTTACAACCCGAACTCCAGCAGTATAGGAGTTGATATGATAGCCTTCTTCACCGCCGGAGCGGCTGTAACGGTCCTCTTCAATGCTATTGCTGCGATCCTGACCGCTGCGAAGGCCCATAAACAAGCGAAACCGGAAGAGATGAAACAACTGTCCGAATTAAATCACCTGGATGCGCAGGGATGAGCATCATGAAATATCGCTTCGAATCGTTCGGAGGGGTCCTGGCTTTGGAAAATCCTCCGATGCTGGTGCACGTAGACCGGGATTTCATGCTTGGTCTGGGCTGCGCGCCCAGTCCCCTTTGGGAAAAGCCGGATACCTCTCTTCTCTCCGCTCCGATCGAGGTCCACTTTTCGGTCACCAACGCCTGTTCCCGCCGATGCGGCCATTGCTACATGGATTCCGGAGAACCGGACGCCGGCGAGATGCGGGCTGAAGATTTTCGCAGGGCAATCGATCTGCTTGCCGGGATGGGTGTGTTCCATATAGCTTTGGGCGGCGGCGAGGCGCTGGAGCGTCCCGACTTCTTTGAATTGGCCTCCTATGTGCGCGATTGCGGCATCGTCCCCAACCTGACCACTAACGGACTCCTGTTGACCGAAGAGACCGCTGCAAAATGCCGTATATTCGGCCAGGTCAACGTAAGCGTCGACTGGTCCGAAAATATCGGGACAGCCGGACAGGAGGACGATGCTTTCGCAAAGAGGGCGAAAGGAGTGGATTTTTTGCTTGAGGCCGGCGCCAGCGTCGGTCTTAACTGTGTTGTGACGAGGCAGAATTTTGATCGGATCGGCGGGCTATTGGCCTTTGCCGGGAAAAAAGGGCTTACCGACGTGGAGTTTCTGCGCTTCAAACCTTCGGGACGCGGGAAGCTGGATTATTTCGAAAGGCGGCTTACGCCGGCGCAGAACCGGGAATTCTACCCGATGCTCAGGCGGATCTCTCAAGAGTGCGATGTCCCGGCCAAGATCGACTGCTCGTTCGTCCCGATGTTCTGCTGGCACCGGCCGGACAAGACGCTGATGGAGCAGTTCTCGGTCTATGGCTGCGAGGCGGCCAACGTCCTGCTGGGCGTCCGCTCCGATGGGAGATTTGCAGGCTGCTCCTTTTTGTCGGGCGAGGAGTCCATTTTCGACTTGCCCCGGTTGTGGAATGGCTCGGAATATCTCGCACGCTTGCGTAAACGGGTTGACTTGGCTCCGGAACCATGCCGGTCATGCGCATACCTGGACATCTGTAAGGGCGGATGCCGTGCCGTATCCGCGTTCGTCGTTGGAGACGACTCTGCTCCCGATCCTGAGTGCCCGTTTGTGGACGGCGAAGACGAAAATTATAAGGCGAGGACCTAAAGGATTTTTATGCTTACACTGTTCAGAAAACTATTTTTATTCGTCATAACAAGTTCATTGTTTTTAATGGCTGTCCCTGTTTCCGCTCATAATCTGCCGATGGGATGCTCATTCTGGGCTTTTGGCAAAAACGATATTGTAATCGCGATGGATTTCAAAACGGATTTATTCCCGGAAATAAAAGGAATAAAGGAAGGACATTATAACCTTGATTCAATTTCCGATGAGCAACTACAGCAAATTGGGACCGATGTAATTCAGCCCTACATTAATGAAAAACTTGTCATAACGGTGGGCGGCAAGGCGTATCCCGTCAGAGTAAATAAAATAACCAAAAATATAAATAACTACACAATATGGCTGTCGGTAGATCACGTCAGCTTTAACAACACGGGGAGCCCGGTAAAAATCGTCTACTCGTTATTGTTTGAAGAAACCCACGATGAACATATAAACCTCGCCTCCGGCTATTTGTCGGATGCCAGAGGCGATGCTTTGCAAAAGGTTTTCGATTATTCCAGCCCCGCAATGCAAATGTCCTTTGAAAACAAAACGCGGGTCTGGCAATTCTCCGTCAAAGGTTCCGCAGATGCGCATGAAGGCAATATATGGACCACCATACGCGAATTTATACCCCTCGGTATCGAACATATTTTGACCGGATATGACCATATTGCTTTTCTGTTGGCATTGATCGTTATATGGCTGCCTTTCAAGGAAATTCTGAAGATAATCACGGCTTTTACAGTTGCCCACAGCATAACGCTGCTCCTGGCGGCAACGCAGATCGTGAGTCTGGACGCAAGATTTGTGGAATGCGTGATAGCGCTTTCCATCTGCTATGTGGCCGTCGAAAATCTATTCAAAAAGAAAGTGCACTACCGCTGGCTTATAACTTTCGGCTTCGGGCTTGTGCACGGATTCGGTTTCGCGAGCGCTCTTCAGGAACTGATAGTGGGGAAATCGAATTTGCTGGTCTCGGTGGTCTCCTTTAACGCGGGAGTAGAAATCGGGCAGTTGATGATAGTCTGCGTCATGCTTCCTGTTTTACACCTGCTGAAGAAAGTTTTCGAATTCAGAACGATAACCGCCGGCGCGTCCGTACCTATTTTCCTTTTGGGTTTTACCTGGTTTATCGAGCGAGTATTCGATTTGAAACTATTATGGTTTTGATAAGGTGGTGACGGCCAAAAGCTGTAACTATGGACACCTCGCTCTTCGCTAGCAGGGCGGGAAGCATTTTCGTGGCCTTTTTGTTTGGTAGAGAGTCAGTCAAGCAGGTGCGGGAAAAAGCAGGTGGATACAGCGTCAGGGCGGTACTCTTCATTTGTGTTGCGAGTCTGTTGGCCTTCACAAGCTGTTTTGCAGAGGCGGAAGCGCTCGGCGCACAGGATGCGGGGTCTTCAGCTTCGCAGACGGACACAAATCTGCCCGGGACTACCCAATTGCCGGAGATAGTGGTCGAGGAACGCAGCGACAGCATGCTGGGCATCGCCGATACTTCGACCCAGGGTACGATCGGGGCGCAACAACTGGAAGATCGCCCCGTCAGCCGTCCCGGGGAAGTGCTGGAAGCCATGCCCGGGGTCATCGTTACCCAGCATAGCGGTGATGGTAAGGCAAATCAGTATTTTCTTCGCGGTTTCAATCTCGACCATGGTACGGACATGGCCGGCTTTTTCGACGGCATTCCAATCAACCTGCCGTCGAACGCTCATGGGGAAGGATACACGGACCTCAATTTCCTTATTCCCGAACTGATAGAGAAGATTGACTACGGAAAAGGGCCATAC
>OMOE01000046.1:0-764 GCA_900290365.1 Syntrophobacter sp. SbD1
CTTGGTAAAATAAACGTCCGCAAAGAGAGTGCAGTTATTTAAAAAACTTTCTATATCTCTCCTATCTGGCGTTCTGGAGGGACCCGTCTCTCCGGTTAACAAATTCTGATCATACTCGTATGCTCTCGGGCCTGAGCGGGATTTTCCACGTTGGCAAGGAAGAGGAATTTCACTCCAATCCGTGTCCAGGAAATTTGGCCAAATGCCAGGTCCCTCGCCTTTTCATGGTTTCAGGGAGTCCCGTAGGGACAGGAGGAACTGTCTAGAATAGTCACTGGATTCCGGCCTAAAAGCGCTGCCGGAATGACGAAATGGGGGTCCATCGCCTTTCATGGTTTCAGGGTGTCCCCCGGGGGACATGAGATACTATTGGATTTCAAGGAAGTGCAACCATGGCCAATGAATCTCAATCGGCCGCGAAGCCCGCTTTTTGAACCGAATAGGTGCGCCTCTTCCAAACATCTGTGTCATCTGCGCCACTGACGACTAACGAAGCCGCTCAACAGCGGCTCGGATCCGCTGGGCTACCTCGGCCATTTGTTCTTCGCCCGTGTACGGGTATCTTGGCCAGAAAAATCCTTTAAGGCCGTCTTTCCTTCTTCTGGGGACCACGTGCACATGAAGGTGGGGGACACTCTGGCTGATTTTATTATTGATCGCCACAAACGTTCCGTCTGCGCCCAGGCTTTCTTCGACGGCCCGGCAAAGAAGCTTCGAGTCGGAAAAAAGCGGCTCGATAAGCGATTGCGGCAGATCCGTCAGCG
>OMOE01000046.1:773-12058 GCA_900290365.1 Syntrophobacter sp. SbD1
AAGAAGCTTCGAGTCGGAAAAAAGCGGCTCGATAAGCGATTGCGGCAGATCCGTCAGCGTCTCGTAATGGCTTTTCGGGACGAGAAGGCAGTGGCCGTGAAAGAGCGGCCGGATGTCCAGGAAAGCAAGGCAGTATTCATCATCGAGCACTATAGAGGCGGGTGGATCGCCCGAAATGATCCGGCAGAATTTACAGGTCTTAATCATTTTGACTTTTGTTTTCGAAAGGCTTTCGTTCAAAAACTGTCTGAAGAACATCCTGAAGGGAACGCACGCCTATGCAGCGCGAATCCATTTCCTGGGAAAGCCGGTCGGAATTGCTCCCCGGCATCAGACAAGCGTTAAATCCCAGCTTGAAGGCCTCANNCCCGGGGGAGGGGCTTGTCGAGGTAGCTGCTCATCAGGGCCGTGGTCAGCGCCAGGTCGACCGCGGGCTCAACGAGCCGCACTCCGCCGGCCACATTTACGAATACGTCCTGCTGGGCAAAGTTGAACCCGAGTTTTTTCTCCAGCACCGCAAGCAAAAGAGAGAGCCTGTTGGTGTCAACTCCCATGCTGGTGCGGCGCGGCTGCACCCAACCAGTCGAACTTACAAGCGCCTGAAGTTCGACGAGAATCGGGCGCGTGCCCTCGACGCAACAGGCCACAACGGAGCCGGAGACTCCTTTGGGGCGCTCGGCCAAAAGCAACTGGGAAGGGTTTGGGACCTCTTCGAGGCCGTTTTCCTTCATTTCGAAAATTTTCCTTCATTTCGAAAACCCCGACTTCGTTTGTCGAGCCGTATCGGTTTTTCACCGCCCTGAGCAGCCGGAAAGTGTGAGTCCTGTCTCCTTCAAGATATAAAACTGTATCGACCAGGTGCTCGAGCGCCCGCGGACCGGCGATAGCGCCCTCCTTTGTAACATGGCCGATAATAAAGACCCCTATCCCGGTTTCTTTGGCCGCCCTCATAAGCCTCGATGCGCATTCCCGCACCTGGCTGATTGACCCCGGCGCAACGTCGAGGACCCTTGAATACATGGTTTGAATGGAATCCACGGCCAGGACCAGCGGAGGGCGCTTGTCAATTTCGTCAAGCACGGCCTCCAACGATGTTTCGGAATAGATGAACAGGTCGGGTGAGCAGATCCCCAGCCTCTGAGCGCGGGATTTCAACTGCTGAGGGCTCTCTTCGGCTGAAACATAGAGAACGGCGCCGTTGCCGGCCATCCTTGAAAGGGCTTGGAGAAGGAGGGTGGATTTTCCGATGCCCGGATCTCCTGCAAGCAAAACAATAGATCCCTTTGTCAGACCCCCCCCGAGCACTCTGTCCCACTCGGCCAGGCCGGTATGGTGGCGGGGTTCGCCCTCGGACTCGATTTCATCGAGTCTGAGCGGATGGGCCGAAAGCGCCTTAGCCGGTCTGAGGGATAATTTCCTCGACCCGGCGGCCGCAACCTCCTCGGAGAAGCTGTGCCAAATATCGCATTCGGGACATTTGCCCATCCATTTCGGGCTGATATAGCCGCACTGCTGGCATTTATAGATCAATTTGGGTTCGGCCATTTTCCACCTTGAATGCACTTAATACAGAGTTGAGTCCAAATCGTTTATCCCCATAGGCGTCAAATAAGCAGCGCATGAACATTGCCTGTAATTTCAATGCCCAAACGGGGCAACATAATTTAGCCCGGGTAAGCGGAAGCGCCACCCCGGGTTTTGGCGCCCCAAATAAATTGCCCTGAAAGGGCTACATAGAAATCATCCCGTGTTCGCAGTTGCGTTTTGCAATGAAGATTTTATGTAACCCCTACGGGGTATTAGGAAAAAATAAATATGGAACCCCATACCCAGGGTGGCGCTTTGCTTACCCTGGGCTGAATTATTCAGCCCTTTCAGGGCTTACACGCAAATTCTGAAACACTTTAGGTAACTGAAGCCATGCATGTCTGATTTCTTATTTAAGCGACTTGCGGCGTTTATCCCCGCCCGCTCTTAAACATAACCTGGTATAAAGCACGTTTTTAGGAACGCAGTCAATGCAGGCTTTTGCCTGCACTGCGCAGGGCAATGACTACAGGGCAGCCGCGTACGCGGCAAGGCAAAAGTCAAAAAGACGAAAAAAATGCACCCACCGCCCATAACCTTTTGGCCTTCAGCCTTCACTTTTTGCTTTTGCCTTCACCTTAGTGGCATGGTTTTGGCATATCTGCTTTCCGGAAGACCATTTCCTTCTTTTTTATATCAAATCTCCAGGTTTTAGGGGTGGAAATCGATCATTATATCTGGTTTGATATTCCGGATGGACGACCACTGTCAGCAGCCAGCGGCAATCTATTGACATAGGGCGGGAACTTGATTATGGTTGGAGACCAATTCCTAGTTGATAATCATACGGGAGATGTTGCCGATGGCGCCCCTAAGGCTCACTGGGGAAAAAGAATGAGGTTGACAATCTTTGCGCGCGTGATGATTGCCCAAAGCGCCCTTATACTGCTCATCCTGGTCATAAGCCTTTTTGCCGTTGGAAAACTCCGCCTGGTTTCCCAACTCAATACTGACGCCTTAACGCTTGACGCAGCCTGCATCAATGAGGAGAAAAGGCTTCAGAAGTCCTTTCTTGCCGAGATGCGAAATGCTGAAAAATATCTGCTGATGCGAGACCTCTCTTTTCGGGATGAATATGAAAACAACAAAAATGATTTTAACGATGCTATTGGCAAGATCAGTTACGCTATTGATTCGGAGCGGGAAAGAAATCTTGTAAGCGAGATCGAATCTCTCCATGACAGTTATGAACAGGAGACGGACCTGATCAATTTTGGCGAGAAGGGTTCTGATGCGGCCAGAGCCAGTCTTGGAGAGGGTATAATACAGAGGGCCAATGAGCTTATTCGGCTTCGGGACCAGGCAGCCTCGCACAAGACGGCTTTGGCAAGAGACCAGGCGGCCTCGGCAGCCGAGGTGATGTTCTGGCTGACGCTGTTCGGAATCGCAGGCGCCTGTATCATGGCTTACATGCACGCACGAGGGATCAGCCGCCCGCTCAAAGGTCTGGCAAGAGAAATGCGCCGTATAGGGCGGGGCGAATTTTTCCGCACGGCACAGGGCGAAGGCCCCACGGAGGTCGTCGAGCTGGCAGGATCATTCAATCGGATGGCGGTGGAACTCGAGCATCTGGACCGTCTGAAGGCGGATTTCACCGCGCACGTTTCCCATGAATTGCGCACCCCTCTAACAGCCATAAGGGAAGGAACTGCGCTATTGCTCGAGGGTATATCCGGGCCGCTCACCAAAGGTCAGCGCGAAATACTGGAGGTAGTACGAAATCATAGCCAGCGGCTTTTCCAAAGCATTTCATCGATCCTCGATCTGTCCAAGATGGAGGCGGAGATGATGGACTATGAGTTCACCATGTGCGACTTGAAGACCCTTATTGAAAAATCGGTAGAGGCCGTGGATCTGATCGCGCGCAAAGGGGACATTAAATTGCGCTGTAACATCGCCGGATCGATCCCGATGTTTCTTGCCGATGAGCGGAGGATTCAACAGGTCCTGAACAATCTTTTAAGCAATGCATTGAAGTTTTCTCCGGTTGGCGGCGAAGTGCGGGTGGGGGCCTTACCCGTGGGGTTCAGTAACAGGCGTTGCACTGCCGTTGAAATCATGGTATCGGATGATGGCCCCGGTATTGCGGCCGGAGAGGCCCAGAATATTTTCAAACACTTCTACCAAAGCAGGAATCAAAAGCCCAGGGGACAGCAGGGAACCGGTCTTGGCCTTGCAATCGCCCGGCATATCGTTGAGGCGCATAAAGGAAGAATCTGGGCCGAAAGTGAAATTGGGCGCGGATCGACCTTTCATTTCGTTTTACCTACCAGGACCGAAATGGATTCCAATGAGCAACCCTTATCAAAGTTGGCCGTCAATGAATAGCATAGCAAGAAATATTTGCGGCGCAGCCGTTTTCTTTATCCTCATTGTTGTATTGGGGTGCGCCGCCTCCAATATTCAGCCGGTTCAGCAAGCGCCCCCGCCTGCGCCGCCCGTATTTCCTCCCCAGGCCATAATGCAATCGGGCGGCTACGAAAGCTTTTTCGTGGAAAACTCTGAGGCGCTCAAATCCTGCCAGGACCCCGATAAGTGCGCAGAGGCGCTTTTCAACCTCAGCTTCGTTCATTGCTATCCGAAGAGCCCTTATTATAATCCCCGGCTGGGCCTCAAGTACATCCAGGATCTTATCACGGCCGCGCCCGATGGCGAGTTGACCGCTCAAGCCATGGTCTGGAAAGATCTCATTGAAAAAAACATGAAAAAGGGCAACGGGAAGCGTTTGAAACGCGAGGACAACAAGGTAAAAGAGGCTTCGGAACCGCCGGAGACGCCGGAGGATTCGGTCAAATTGGTCGAGGATGTACAGGAAAGGGACTGGGAAGCGGACCGGCAGCGAATGGAAGATGAGATCAGGTCCAGAAACGAGATCATTGAGAAACTGAGCAAACTACTCGAACGCTCGCGGCAGATAGACATCGAAATGGAAGAAAAAGAACGTGGACTTCTGAAATGATACGAGGCGTTGATGGCTAAAGAAAAAATCCTTGCAGTTGATGACGATCCTGGTTTGCTCACTCTGATGAAGGCGCGTCTGGAAGCGGCCAAATACCAGGTCTGCGTTGCCGCCGGGGGCGAGGAAGCGCTTGGCTGCGCAAATGAGAGTATATTCAGTGCGGCTGTCCTCGATTTGAAGCTGGGGGACACGGACGGCATAGACCTGATGGAACAGCTTTTGAAAATTCAGCCATATCTTCCGGTAATCATTCTCACCGCTTATGGAACCATCGAGCGCGCAGTGGAAGCTACCAAGAAGGGGGCCTACGACTTCCTGACAAAACCTTTCGAGGCCAAGGACCTGTTGTACCGGCTCGAAAAAGCCCTTGAAGTCGGCCGCTTGAAGGTGGAGGTGGACCGGCTCCAGCATATGGTCAAGCAGAGATACCGTTTTGATAACATCATTGCCTCCAGTTCGAAAATGCAGCATATTTTGAACCAGGTGGCCCAGGTCGCTTCCACGGATTCAACGGTTTGTCTCTATGGAGAGAGCGGCACCGGCAAGGAATTGATGGCCAAGGCCATTCACGTGAGCAGTCCTCGCGCGAAAGGCCCCTTTATAGCCATTAATTGCGGTGCTATTCCTGAAGGACTCCTGGAAAGCGAACTCTTCGGCCATATGAAAGGCGCGTTCACCAGTGCCGAAGGGACGAAAAAGGGCCTGTTCCAAATGGCTGACGGCGGCACGCTCTTTATGGATGAGGTTGCCGAACTCTCTCCTGCGCTCCAGGTCAAGCTTTTGCGGGTCTTCCAGGACCGCGAATTCTATCCGGTGGGCGGGACTAAGTCGGTAAGGATTGATTTCCGCCTGGTTACCGCTACAAATCGCGATCTTTGGAAAGCTATTCAGGAGGGCAAGTTCCGGGAGGATTTATACTATCGCATTCATGTAATACCTATCAACCTGCCTCCCCTGCGCGAAAGAATAGAAGATGTGCCGCTGCTGGCTGCTCATTTCCTCCAGCATTTCAATCGAGAGATGAATAAAAGCATTCAGGGCTTTTCGCCCGAGGTCATGCAGATGTTGATGCTGCACAGTTGGCCGGGAAACGTTCGCGAACTCGCCAATGTAGTGGAGAGGGCCGTGGCCCTTTCGACCCAAGCCGAGATAAGGCCTGAGTCCCTGTTCCTTGGAGGTGTGGAAACCCCCGTGCAAAAGAAGCTGATGCTGCTCGATGAAGCAAGAGAGGAACATGATAGGGCCTACCTGACACAGGTGCTCACGGAAACCTGTGGAAACGTCTCCCGGGCCGCCGTCCTGGCCGGCAGGTATCGAGCGGAATTCTATAAAATGATGCATAAATACGGGATCAATCCTTCAGACTTTAAAGGCAATACAGGCCCTTAAAACTTAAGACAGTTCCTCTCTCACACCTGTCCTTTATTACATTCGCAGTGCAGTCAAAACACTACAAATCAATGCATGTCAGGCGTAATAAAATGGCCACCAGTGTGCTGTTCTGGGCTTTGGCACAGTCAATGCATCTTAGTCTGCGTGTTCGAACAACATTGCAGCGGGGTTTGTGGAAAAACGGAATCATTCCTCGGCAGAGGACCAAACCTTCAAAAGGAGCGAATATGCCAATGGCCCTTATCGATAACCTGACCTTCATGTCCGTTGTAGTATATCTCTTGTACGTACTAATAGAAGGATGGAACAGGCTGGCCCCTGTTTTCTGATTGAAAACAGGGGGTTCGGCTAAAGGAACTGATATGCACAGAGTATTGCTGGTAGATGATGACGAAGACCTGCTTTTTATTATCGGGGAATACCTCGATTCAAACGGGATTGTGTTCCATTTGGCTGACAGCGCCGCTCATGCGCGCAAACGCCTGGCCCATTTCAATTATGATCTGGTCATCTCGGATTTCCATATGCCGGGCGAATCTGGTCTGGATCTGTTTCGGTGGGTGTCGGAAAGATACCCGGAACTCCCTTTCATACTGATGAGCGGAAATCTGGAAACGCGCCTGAGGCGTGAGGCCATAAGCATGGGGGTCTCCAGTTTTATGGAAAAACCATTCGAGCTGAGGGAGTTGAAACGTCTTATAAACAACTCGACCCGATGCGTAATTAGAGCGGATGAAAGAGCGCCGGCGGCATAAAGCTGAAAAAGCCGCGCGGGCATTACCCGGGGGGGGAAAGCACTTGAATATTGGGGGTTTTTATAGGAGGGGGTGCAATATGTGGGTACTAAAGTGGCTAGTGATTGTGGCTATGATTTGCGGTGTCTGTGGCTGTGCGGGTATGAACTCGACAGACCAGCGGGCATTGAGCGGTGGAGCGATCGGTTCGGTTGCGGGCCTTGGTGCGGCTGCGGTCATAGGAGCGCCCCTGCTTGTGGGGGTTGCCGCGGGCGCGGCGGCTGGAGCAGTTGGAGGCGTTGTGATCGACCAAATGCAAAGGTAATCGTTCACCGATCGACAACTCGCCCAATCCAGCGGGCGGTGGGACCGCCAGCCGAGTTTGCCACTCAAACCTTCGGCGGCGGCAAGAAAATCTTGAGAGGCACACGGACAAAAAATTCTCACCACCTAGACGCAGAGGGCACAGAGAAAAAGCTTGGGTTTACAATGATTAAGCCTGCAACCCCTTTTGATCTTGTTGAATTCTGGTCTTCTCTGTGCTCTCTGCTTCTCTGTGGTGAATTCTTTGATTGCGTGCCGGGTATCGGTCGAAAAAAGGAAAGGCGGCCCGAAGAGGGTCGCCTTTCCTTTTTGTGGTGCGCCCGTCGGTCACAAGTGGAAAATGCGCCTGAAAAGAGTTGGTTTCTTTTCGATTGGAATGGGTGGTGCTACGTCCGGAACCTCTCCTCTTAAAATCTGCGCCGGGTATTCATCAAAGATCCTGCGCGCCTGTTCCAGGCCTGCAGTGGCTTCGGTGATTGCGCGCGCCTTCGAAAGCATAGGTCTCCTCATGGTGTGACCGTGAGAGTCGGATGCCACCAAATGAACCATCCGATGCTGGAGCAGTTTCAAGGAAAAATCCAGGATTTCTTTACCGAAATGACCCAAAAGGCTCGATCCCGTTATCTGGACCATCACTCCGGCATGAATCCATTCCAACAGCAGGGATGGATTTTGTATAAGCGACCGGTTTCTTTCGGGGTGAGCCAGAACAGTGTCTATGCCTTTCGCCTTCATCATCCAGAAAAATCTGTCGAGGTTGGGCGGAATGACCTCGGCCGGCAATTCAACCAGGGCGATCTTCCTGGTATCATTGATCGATAGCAAGTCACCCGATTCGATTTTTCCGGCAATGTTCGAGTCTATGGCCAACTCGCAGCCGGGATAGAGTGCAAGCGGGATTTCTGCCTCCCGGAGTTTCGTTCTGAGCTGTTCAACCAGGGCCATGACCGCATTGCGGCCGCTTCTTGGAAAGACGGGCGAATAATGGGGAGTGCATACGATCCCCGATATCCCGTCCATTGCGGCAACTTGTGCCATTTCCAGGCTCTGAGCCCAGTCCTGGGCTCCGTCATCCAACCCCGGAAGTATATGGCAATGAATGTCTATCACTGAGTGACTCCGGATGGACGCTAACTATTGATTCTGGAGGTTAATTCCACCGCCACCAAAAGGTCCATATAAAGTAATACTGGAAAAAAACGCCAATGCCTTATTTGTTCCTACGAAGACTATGTCGCTATCCTTGACCTCAATATTGCCGGAGTTTGCCTGAAGGTCATTTAAGCTAAACTTGACGATGTCGGGTTTTTGGTCGTCTCCCCTGGGCCTGACCAGCGTGACGGTTTGATCTGCTATGGGCTTTAAACCGCCTGCTGCGATAATAGCTTCGGGGATATTCATCTTTTTCTTTATCGGGTAGTTTCCCGGCTTCCGCACCGCACCGTCCACGTAGATCATCCCGGCATCAGGGACATAAATCACATCTCCGCTCTTGATTTCAATATTAAGTTCTTCTCCGCCCCCTTTGGCCAGTGATTCCAGATCGATAACGGATGTCGAAGGCTTGTCCGAATCCCGCGATCCCCTCCGAACCTGGACCATTTTACCTGCGGTATCCGTCAGACCCTCTCCCAGCGCCATCGCTTCGAACAGGTTCTGACGCGCGAGATAAGGGAAGGTGCCGGTTTTTTTGAATGCCCCCATCAGTGTAATTTTCCCGGACACCTGTTCCTGGACGAAGATATTCACGTGAGGGTTCTGCAAATATTTGGCCTTGTAAAGTCCCTCTATTTTTTGTTCTGCTTCCTGTGTTGTAATGCCTGCGACCTGAACGGCTCCGACGAGGGGAAGAGATATGAAACCACGCGCTCCGATCCTTCCTTGAGTCTTAAGGTCCTGGGTCTCGAACACCGAGACCTGGAGCAGATCGCCTTCGCCAAGAACATAATCCTTGAGAGTGGGAGCGCTTTTTACGGAAGCAAAAAGCCTTTCGTTTATCGCTTTTACGTCCTGCTTAGCCACACTTTCCCGGGATGTAACCTGTTCCAGCGTTGTATTGGGTTCGGGTCCTTTGCCGCCACATCCGGACAAAGAACCAGCAAAAAAGAGAACGGCCCAATATAGGTGAAAATACCTGGCATGCGATTTCATTTCTCGACTCCATAAGTCAGGCAGGCGTCGTCTTTTGATTGGAGACGCCTCCCCCTGGATATTGCATTTATGAAAAGATTAATTGATATCAGTCAGAACTATTGAGGACTGACCGGAGGGGTCGATCCGCCATGGCCCCCTGTAAGGCCCGCCACGGCGCCACCGACTGCTGCGACTCCGGCGCCTAACACAAGCGGCGCACTCGTGCTGATCGCTGCCGTAGGGGCGATCGTCAACGGCTCAGCCGCAAGTCCACCGGCAAACGGCGTCACGATCAATTGACCAGCGCTGTTGACAAACGAGAGTACATCGCCATTGACAGTCACAGAGCCCGTCACATCGCTATTGGCAGTGACTTGGTACGTTCTGGCGCCGTGCGTGAATGTGTAATGTGCACCCTTTTTCAACGTATAATCCACCTTGCCGGATTCGATGCTCATTTGGTGGCCGCCGTTCCCCATGGTGTATTTGGCTTGTGCGCCGGGACTCAAGCTAACGCCACCCACTGGGGATATAACCGCTCCGGCGATACCAGGCAAGGAGGTCAAAAAAACCGTAAGTAAAATCCAAGCTGCAAATCTACACTTCTTCATATTTTCTCCTTTGTTTCTCTTAATAAAGGGCACAATGCACAACTGCCCCAGTTAAAAACCACAACCCTTTGAAACATTAGCCTTTTCCTGGACACTACCTGTGGATATATAGATAGAAACGGATTCACGTTCGTACAAATCGTGAGTACGGTTGAAGTTGTTTTTCATTTGACCGAAGGAGGGTTTCAATTGGTCCCGCTTTCAAGAAAAGTATTCGCAATCGCCTTGCTGGCCGTGTCGGGCGGCCTCCTTTGGTATTCAATTGCTACATATAAGCTTTCCGGACAAAACCGCCTGGGAGACATTTCCGCCCGCTTCTTCCCGGAAGCCCGGATTTTAAACGGCCATTCCAGGTACCTCGCCCACGACCTTCCAGGGGCTGCAGAATCCTACAGGCAGGCAATCTTTGCGGGGCCCTCCTTTGTAGACGCATGGATTGGGCTGGCCCGGACCCAGATAGCAGATGGACAACTCGACGCGGCCCGCAAGACACTGAACATTATTTCCCCAACTCTTGCTTCGATCAGCACCTGGAAATGGCAGGAATTGCTCTTTGCCTACGATCTTCAGGACGAGCCTTCCTTTGAGAAATGCTATAACTATATTCTCTCGTATCTTCCGCACCGCACCACAGATGCGAGCCTGCTCGCATCGAAGTTTTGGGGAGGGTGGGGCGAGGTGGCGCCTCATGTTTTCTCCTACAACCGTCCTGTGCTTTTAAGTGCGCTCATGGACCGCCAGCAGGTCGATGCGGCGGTCGCCCTCTTCGAAGTTATGGAAAACGAAGGCTCACTCCGGGAAGAAAACGACCAGCTTCGCTTATGCGATTTTCTGATCTCCAATAATCGGCTCAAAGAGGCAAAGGCCGCTTGGCGCCTTTGGAGAAAAAAGGACTCTCCGCTCATCGATGATGGGCGGTTTGAGAGAGGACCTCTCAACAGGGCTTTCGGATGGAGATTCAAAATCGATCCGGATGTGCTCGTTGAGCGCGGGACCGGTTCGCCCTGCCGGGGGAACTCCTGCTTGCATATCCATTTCAAAGGCTCCGGCAATCTTAATTGCGATTTTGCTTCCCAGATCATCCCCGTTAAGCCGGAAACCTCCTACCTCCTGCGTTACATGCAGAAAAGCAGCGGCATTACAACCGACCGGGGAGTATTCCTGTCGGTCAACGGATACAAAGAGGGATTCCCCAACATTGCAAGTGAGCCGGCATTGGGAGATTCTCCATGGAAGGAGGAGAAGGTCGAATTTGAAACCCCCGCCGGCTGCGAAGCCATTGTGCTGCATGTTCAAAGGAATGAGAGTCTTAAACTGGACAACAAGATTTCCGGCGATTATTGGCTCGATTCCGTGGAACTGATGGAAAAATAGGTTAGGGGTACTGCCTGTTACCCGCCCAGAACCCTGATGCCATCGCCTGTGGGGTCGCAGAGCTTTGCCAATTATAATTATGACCTCTTGCAGTTACATGGCCCCCGCCACTGCGTGGCCTAATTCTGGATCGCCCCATAGCCCTTCCAAATAGGTGCAAAAAACGAAAGC
>OMOE01000148.1 GCA_900290365.1 Syntrophobacter sp. SbD1
TTCTCGAAAAACTTTCGAAAAATCAGTGAGTCAGAAGAGACCCTTTTTTCAGCATCCTGCTAGGGGGCTTCGTTTTAGGAGGTCAGAGTATCCCAACCGTCGCCGTTGTGTGTACGAAGTGCGGCTGGGTAGCAGAACACGCTCTCGGCGTGTTGAAGCTTCTTCCGAAAGAACATGACCCGAAACCGGAGGGCGAAAAATGAACGCTACTTCCGGGAATAAAAGCACTATAAAAGCGCAACTTGGGGATCAAATCATTCAGAACACAGAATTGAGCATGAACCTCGGGCAGAAGATCATCACTACTACCGAGGACAAAGTCCGTCTCGCAGTGCTTACGCATTTGCAACGTCTCGAACGAAGACATCTGTGGATCGCCCCCGCTGGTATCCTCATACCGATCTTGGCAGCATTTGTGACCGCAGATTTCAAGGACGTGTGGTTTATAAAAGCAGCAACATAGAGCGCATTATTCATTTTCTGCGGGTTTGCGTCACTTGTATGGCTCGTTATCGCTATCTTTCAAGCGTGGAAGTCTCCTAGCATTGAAGATTTCGTTGCAGCCCTTAAACCTCCCACGACAACAGAACCAACTCGGGAAAACTAAACTGGACAATTGAGCGTGCTGTCCACAAAAGGAAACCACCACCCGCACCACGCCTTATTTTGCGGCCATCCCAAGATCCAAAAAACTGGACAAAAAATGGGTGGGACTGCATGGGAAATGGGGTCTTTTTTCGCCTCAAAATCACCCGAACAAAGGATTATCGGGATCAGAACTGATTTTCGCCGGGCGGGTGAGAGTGAAGGCGCCGTATTGAATGCCACGATCGAGTGTTCGTGTGACCGGATTGTGAGGAGCAGGGAGGAGGTTTTGGCTCGAATCTCGCCTGATTAAGTAAGTACCTGATAATGCTTAAATTTGCATTGTTTCCCGCAGAAGGGATAATTAACATAAAAGTAAAGTGGAAAAGCACGATCATAGATCATTTGAGGTTTGGGAGGTATCCATGAACTCGAAAGAAAAGCTCATTTTTATAATTCTTGCAGTTCCGTTCCTGCTTGCTTCGGCTTATATCGCCGATGCAGGCCTGGCGGGCGCGATGGCGCCGGCCGGCGACAACTTGATTGTCAAAGTCCTTCCTGTGGTTTCCTGGTCGAACCCGGGAATTTCGCTGTCGTCCTCCGGCCTGGCATTGCCTTACAACAGTTACTCAGCACGTGACCTGGATGTAGGGCCATATCAGTATGGCAACATTAATCAACCCTGTAAAGTTCCGACATATAATTACTCAGGAGAGACATATTACTTGCCATGCCGAT
Organism: Syntrophobacter sp. SbD1; assembly: GCA_900290365.1. Lineage (GTDB taxonomy): Bacteria > Desulfobacterota > Syntrophobacteria > Syntrophobacterales > Syntrophobacteraceae > SbD1. The sequence goes on from OMOE01000148.1 coordinate 1,324, forward strand.
AACGGAGTCACTAACAATCCTGGCTAGTTTCCATCCGGAAAGGGTCCTTTTCCGCCCTGGCGGCGTCAATCTTCGGGTTTGCTTGTGCGGCGCCCCCTCACGGGGCTAGCTAGATGGGGGGCCATTCCAAAAAGGATAGTTCCACTCGTAGTCTTTTGGTGGAGGTTTGATGAACTTGGGTTTGAGAAAGGTTTCCACTAACTTATCGGCCTTGGCTTTGACTACCGGTTTCAGGTATTCAGGGACTTTTGGTCTTGCTGACTTCGGCGGTACATACATCCATCGCTTTTTGGTCGCAATTGCAAACCTACCTTCTTTGCAGAGGTGGAGACAACAAGACTTTTCCTACCAGCATTTCCAGCTTTTTCACACATTTGATCGTGCCTGATGGATTTCCGGGAGAAGAAAATCGGTTCTTTGGGGGACCTATTCGGGCTCATCGAATCTCAAGCTCAACAGCACTTCGTCGCCGATAACGGACCTGACCTTGTATGGCAAGGCCCTGAAGAGCTTCATCATTCTGCCGTTTTCCAAGGACGTTACGGCAAAAAGGCCCGTTATTCCATTCTCTCTGGCAGCCTCGGCGAGCTTTGCTATGAGCGCCCTCCCAAGTCCTCTTCCCTGCCAGTCCTTGCTTACGGAAAAGGCGACTTCCGCCATGTTCTTTGCCTCATCCAGGTGATATTCCCCAATTCCTACGACCTTCTCGAAGCCCAGGTCCCCGACAACCGCCACCACAGTGAAGCTCTTAACGTAGTCGGTTCGGGAGATATCTTCCACATCTGTTTGCGAGAAGCTCGTTCTAAGCCCGAAGAATCTTGAAATCACATCCTGGGTGTCCAAATTATAGAAGTGCTCCTGAAGCCACCTCTCATCCACCGGTTTGGTCGGCCTCAGGGTAACCAGTTCTCCATCGATCTCGACTATTTCCTCACGTTTTATCGGGTATATACCGTGAATTGATTCTTTCAGGGTGCGCTCGGGGCCCAGCAGGCCGATCTTTTTTGCCTCATGGAAAAGCTCTTCGCGAAAATCGGGATGGGCAATGCTGATCAGGGCCAGCGCTCTCTCCTGGTAGCTCTTACCGAACAGGTTGACCGCACCGTATTCGGTCACCACGTATTGGACTTCTCCTCTCGGAACTACGACGGCGCAATCGCCAAGCGCCGGGACAATTCGGCTCTTCTTGCCATCCGCCGTAGTCGAGGTCAGCATTAGGATGGATTTGCCGTCCTCGCGAAGAGATGTTCCTTTTATGAAATCGAGTATACCCGTCAGACCCGAATAATGATTGAAGATGAGGGCATCCGCCGCTACCTGGCCAGTGATATCAATGGCCATTGCCACGTTCATGCAGACCATCTTGTTGTGGCGTGCGATGACGCGTGGGTCGTTCACATAGTCCGACGGGTGAAACTCCACCGAGGGATTGTAATGCAAAAACTCATAGAACTCTCGGGTCCCAATAGCAGTGCTTGCGACCAACTTTCCCTCGTTGAATCCTTTTTTGCGATTGGTAATGACGCCCCTTGAGACTAGGTGCATCATGTCAGTTGTCAGAAATTGAGAGTGGACGCCCAGATCGTTCTTATCGGCGAGAGCTAGAAGGGTTGCGTGTGGCGATGTCCCAAGACTGATTTGAATTGTGGACCCATCGTCAACGAGATTTGCGATATGGCGCCCGATGACATCGGCCCGATCCGACTCCGGAAAGGCATCAATAGTGAGGAGATCCTCGTCGTGTTCCACGATAAGATCGACATCGTTTACATGTATGAAACTTTGACCGAGCACCCAGGGCATCTCTGAATTAACCTGAGCAATGACAAGGTCGGCGGAAAGAGCAGCTGACAAGGTTACATCCACTGAAACCCCCAGGCTCATCCATCCGAAATCATCCGGAGGAGTGACCTGAATGAGAGCCACGTGCAAAGGGAGCCTTCTGCTCTTGAACAGGCGAGACACCTGGGAAAGATTGATCGGGGTGAGGAAACGCACGTTCCTGGCCAAATCTTTGGATCTTACAGATCCGAGATAAAAGGACCGAATGTTCATACTCTGGCTTAGTGATTTGTCTGCGATGGAAGTGAGCGAAGTACTTTCAAGGGAGAGAAGACGGACTATTTCGAGGTCGGAAAATGATCCGGCCGCATCGTACAAGCCCCGCACGAGACACTGTGGCTCACCGCATGAGGACCCGATAAAGACCCTTTGACCCGATTTGATTAAACGTAATGCCTTCTCAACAGAGTGAATCTTTTCTGCATAGTCGTCTGCCCAGTAGCTTGCAGTTGCCATAGCAAATCCTCACGAGAGAGCGTTCCAACGTAGATTGAGAGACCGTGATTAACGTGAATTTGTGGATTCAGCTTCCTGTCATGAACTGGTCAAGATGTGAGTTCAGATATACTTTTTCAGTTTCTCACATGACGGTTTTCTTGTCCACGGGAAAGGGGCATTAATAAAAAACGGCCAACCCTTCTACAATTTCTTCCTGCTGTAAGCTATATCAACCGCCATGCAAATCTCTCAGTTTGCCGCAGATAAAACTGATTAAAACGAGTCGCCAGAATGGCGATTTCAGTTCAGAGTCAAAAAACCTTCGAGGCATCTTTGGCTGAACGGCCCGATGGACAACCTCGGGCATGTAACTGAATGCATTCGGAGTACTTCGATGTATCTGGGAAGCCGGGGAAAGATCAGGGTTCGAATCCTGTCAGGCGTATAGTAGAATGAGGGGTTACGGTCAATGGACTGTGACCTCTTTCGCGTCTGTGTGAGAGTACTTCATAGCCAGGGTGTTATTCTCTATACGGTTTAAAGCGGTCGGTCTTTCTCGCGTGCCCGGGCCTATTTTGTGAGAAAGAACTTTCTTGCAATGTGGTCCCATCCTTCCGGATCGACTGCCCTGGCGATGCCCCGGATGGGCTGACCGCAGTCCGCAGAGATTTGGACCTCTGCCTGAGGCGCCGCAAGGTCGGTCAGTGATTGGCCAATGTTTTCAAGCCATTGCCCCACTATGCAGTCCGGAATCATGTTTTTCATATTGGAAGTCAGGTTGGTGCTCTTCACTTTGAACATCCAGCCGTTTCCGTAAGGGTCTTCAAAAGCGACCCCGGGGGCGTTCGCCACTGCATCGTTGATCGCCACAATTTCGCCCTGAATCGGGGACAGCATATGAATCACCCGCGAATCAATTTTGAAGCCCCAGCCCAAAGATCCCTGTCTCACCTGGGATCCCAACTTCGGCAACGAAATCGAATCCGCCGAACCCAGGAGTTTTACAGCGAAATCGTCCATGCCCACCGTCACAATGTCCGCGCTCTCAACTCTCGCCCATGCATGACCGGGATGAAAAACGACATCGGAAGGGGCAAGAAACGCGAAGCGCTCAAACAACGTCCCGGCCATGTCGTCGACTTTTTCCAGCTTGGTTTTTGGGCCGGTGAGCACTCGCCAAAAGACGATGAAACCAAACAGGCCGAGCAGCGCAATAATGTACTCCACCTGTTTTGCGTGATACATATTCGCTAAAATGTCCATGCTGCTCACCCTCCTTAGAATTTTGAGCTTTAACCGTTATAGTTTATCACGAAACGCGAATTTCATCCAAAGGCAAAGTGGTAAATAACTTATGCCGATTTATCGCATACTTAAAACTCGCTATTGAAAATGCACTTTTTCTGATTTTCCCGCATTCTGTTGGCGCTAACTTTCGGACTTATTTGATAAACACTCCATTTTGGGATGTCAAAAATGCGCCAGGCATGAAGCCCGCAACTCTCCATTTGTCATACTGTGGGAGCAGCTATGTAATCAAAGGAACACGAGGTCTCCAGTCAGGGGGCCAGTGATCTTAACTAACAGAAACATCACTGGATTTCGCCCCCCCCGGACTAAACACTTCCTGGGCAGGTCCCGCCGGAATGACGGAGTGTGCGTGGGAACCATTTACTACTTAGTTGACAATGTACCAGATAATTACATCGGAGAAGCTATTGCGGCCGATTTACTAACCTGCAAACCTATTGCCGGAATCAAATGATTTACCGCCTAAAATCCAGAAAGAGGCGCTGCTAATGGTTTTTAATTGCAAAAATATGGATTCTCATCACTAACACGGGAAGCGCAATTTGCTTCCCGTGTTATATGACTCTTCATCACTTCTTTTTGTCCTTCTCATAGCTTTCCTGGAAAACCTTGGGATTGATATTGCCCGAACCGGTCCCACCGCAATCCGGGATGTAGCAGGAAACATCGATGAACTCGCATTTCTTTTTGCATGCAGGACAAGTTTCCGGCGGGGAAGATACATCCAGTGTGTTTCCGCAGTTGTTGCATTTCCAGATCGCCATATTGTTTCTCTCCTTTTATTGGATTCGCATCAAAAGAATCGAAGTGCAGTCTGCACGAAACCGGACTGCACTTCGATCTATACGCTAAGACTTCCAAAGTCCGTGCAGCGTGCAGTATTCTCTGACCGTTACCGGCCCAGCTGTCACGGGGAAAACGGCTTCCGGCCGGGCGCCGGGCTTAAGGTAGCGGCGGTAGGCGGCATCTCCGACGGTCAGTTCAATCCATTCTATAAAATGGCTATCGTCCATGGGATGTGCAATGCTCCCCACTGTGACTTTGATTCCGTCGCTCGTTTTTTCTACAACGGGAACATGTTTTTCCTTTGACGCATCGGTCGCATTCTCGATGAACTGCCTCATCGTCTGTGCGCAGCAGACAAGTGCTCCCGGCCCCCCATGCATGACTTCGACGATGTTGCCGCATTTTTCGCACTTATAAACCTGTGCTCTTTGAGCCATTGAATCCCCCTCTAGTCCATTTTTGAAAATGCCTTGGCGCTCGAACCGCAAACGGGGCAGGCGCCGGGCGCCCCATCGGCACAGGTGTACCCACAAACCGAGCAGACGTAATAGTCGGTCTCAATGGCGCTATCCATGCTGTCGAGCGCCTGCTGGTAAAGGGAGGCGTGCACGGCCTCGACCGCGTTCGCGTAGGTAAAACTCCTCAGTGCCGCCTGGTTTCCTTCCCGTTTGGCCGCTTCGATCATCGGGGGATACATCTCCATGAATTCATACGTCTCGCCTGCGATTGCCGACTTGAGGTTCTCAGCCGTGCTCCCGATTTTCCCCAGGGCCTTCAGATGCGCGTGTGCATGAACTGTTTCCGCTTGGGCGGCCGCACGGAAAAGCTTCGCAGCCTGCATGTGACCTTCTTTTTCAGCCTGCCTGGCGAAGGCAAGATACTTCCTGTTCGCCTGGGATTCGCCTGCAAATGCCTGAAGCAGATTCATTTCGGTTTGTGCGTCCTTCAGTTTTGACTGCATTTTTACTTTCCTCCAATAATTTTCGTGTTCAGAGCGCCTTTAACTTCCGATGTAGCCAAGCCGGCCGGCCGTCGTTTCGCTGCTCCTGCGCCAGAAGGCCACAAGCCTTTTTTGACGTGGGCTTCTATCTCCTCTGCGGCCGCCTTTTTGATCTTGTAGGCCGAATCCCTCAGAAGACCGTAGAGAACACCACAGCCAACATCTTCCCTGGCCCCATCGCCCTGATCGGCGATTGCAACCATTGCTTCCGTCAGTTCAAGTGTCTTTTTAAGCATTTCATTGCACATTTTCATCTTCCGTCCTCCTAAAAGGATTCGCACACAGGTAAAGGCAATGAAAGTGCCAACCTCGGAGCAGGCCGCAAGAATCCGTCTATATCGTTTCAATACGGCCAGTTAGGGTTTATCCGGATTGACTAGTTCTGACAGTGTCAGGAGGTGTGAGACACCGGTGAGACAGCGCGGAATGGATCACGCCGTACCGGCAAGCCCTGCTAAATCAAGGACAGTGGCACACGTTCGGCAAAGGAAACCGTCTCATGTTAGAGCCCGAGACATAAGTGTCTCACGAGACACTCATCGGGGATTGAGGGATTGAGTCGAACCTATACCTATGTTTGGAACGCCACTTCGACCATGAAACTACCGGCATTTGTTTCGAAGGGAACCGCGAGCCGGGGACCGTTAGCCACATGCATTATGGTGTGGCCCTTCCCCCCGACTATTGTCGGTATTCCAGCCTGGAGAATGAATCCATCTTCGGCGAGCCGCCTTCTGGCATCTCCGCAGATCATGTTGGTAAGTTCTCCTACGGCATCTCTTACCTCATGATTCAATTCAGTGAAAGGCTCTCCTAAAAGGTTCGATGCAATGTCTTTAATGCATTTCTCAGTGAAAATTAAAGCCATAGACCCTTGGGCTGCGCCGGTGATCCCGATAATCGCGGAAACATCTCCCATAGCAAGATCATCCTTCTTGAGAAAGGGTCTCCCGGGTCTGGCATCAACTTGAGCCATAGTCTTGAGCACATGCATGGTCGCGGCAAGAAAGGGGTTAATGATCTTTACATCAATCATCTGCTCTCCATCACGAAGGAATAATTTTGGCGAGTTTTTCCGCGAACACCGCCGGGCTAAAGGGTTTAACAACATAATTGCTGACTTTGGCCTTGATCGCCTCGACAATATTTTCTTTTTGGGCTTCGGCAGTAACCATCAGGAAGGGAAGGCCTTTTAGCCGTTCATCCGCCCGCACCATCTTTAACAGCTCAAGCCCGGTCATCACAGGCATGTTCCAGTCCGAGACGATCAAGTCTACTTTATTGGTCTGCAATAACTTGAATGCCTCAGCACCATTTTCGGCTTCAATTACCTCTCGGAATTGCAGATCTTTCAGAATTTTTCGTACGATGCGCCGCATTGTGGAAAAGTCATCCACAACCATAGCTACCATGTCCTTGTAGGCCACTCAAACTGCTCCTTTGCGATGGGCGACTGTGAACAGGCCAGAATCCCCGGCACAACGAGAGGCAACATTACAAACGGCCCCCTGGTCACCTCGCCCTCGGAATAGCAATAAAATCTGAACCGCAAAAGTTTTTGCGGGATAACGATACCCCCCACTTTAACATTGACGGTCACTTCTTGCCAGCGCAAACCCGAAAATTCGCCACGCTGAGAATCTGTGCTAAATGCCGGCAAGGGTTGTGATTACGCTCAACGGTGCTGTGTCCTGGTATGCAAAACCGGTTCCATTGACACACTGTTTGCGATTTTTATCGTATATGAGGGGGGAAGGTTCAAAGGAGGACTCCCGTTTTTTCCCCGGGCAGGGAGAAATACATGAACGAGGAGCTTTTATTTTTCATCGTAGAACATGACAAGGTGATGCGAAAGATAATCGCGAATTTCCTTCGTCAAATGGTCCATGACGATGTGATTCCGCCATATTTGGAACTCTACGATGCATCGAACGGCGAAGAGGCGCTCAATTTATTCAAAATTATGTTCAAAACCGCAGCTGAAACGAGTTCCACTTACAGGGATGAACCCATTACACCATTGCCCGGACGTCAGGGGAAAGCCATCGCTATCAGCGATGTTGAAATGGAGCCAATAGGAGGCCGCGAGCTGTTGCAGGTATGCATGGACGATAAGATACTCAGGGATATGAGCTTCGTAATGATGACCCAGAATCCGGACCTTGGACTTGTAAGTGACCTGGGCGAAATTTATCAAAAGATCATCGCCGGTCATTCCCAAGACGCCACCTTATGGTTTAACCGAGCCGTAAACCTCGCAGCCTGGGGAAGAAAAGACAATAATAACTCCATGCTCAGGGAGGCGATCGATCATTTCCGCGTTGCGTTGAAATTGCGCCCGGATTATTTGGAGGCCGATCGAGCGATTCAACAATTGAAATTCGATATCAAGGCGGGAATGAAAGGCGTTTAGGCCACTATACGGGCCGGGAAATGCAGTGATTTCGGCGCCCCCCGATATTCAATACTCTCTTGTTTTAGTTTCCTTCGGCGGTCCTCTCCGAATAATGGTTCAGAAAATCTCACGTTTCGCCGAATCTAAGATCAATGTTGCATCGTCTTTCTGCTAGCAAAGACTGACAAGGGGATATCGTAGGTAAAGGTATGAAACGGTGGATTATGAATTGGCGCTGTTGGCTGTTCGTGCCGATATTAGCGTTTTTCGCTCTCACTGTCTCGGCTTGTTCGAAAGAGAAAAGCCCGGAAAAGGAATCAGGAGGAATCAGGACCTCGACTCAACAGGCTAAAGAGGCAATCGAGGAATATGGAAAAAGACCCATCGATAAGGCCAGAAAGACCCAGTCGCTGGGAGAAGACAGAACGAGAGCAATTGATGAAGCTACGGAGAACATGGACAGGCATTGAGAACCCGGAGGCGGCAAGCCTACCGGTGTTTCTCGTGGTGCAAATCCATTTATGATTCAGCGCGGTATGAGTCTGACACAAGTCATTAGCAGGTTTAGTTCGAACTTCCGTGTTCTTCAGTTTGAAAGACAAGAATCAGTGAGCGGCTGAACAATGAAGCAGGACGCAGGAGATTGGAGAGTCCTTTTCCGATTGCTCGCCACTTCTGTTTATTAAAACCATTCTCAAATATTATCCATAATAAACCGAGGAGCAAGAAAGTTAAATATATCGGCATCAGGTACCATCTCTTCCAACGATCCCCGGTGATTTGCACCAGTTTTGCCCCGCAGAAGTGGAAAAGCAATTCGACTTGCCGCAGGGTCAAAGGCGACAGGTGGCCTAAGTCAAGCTCTTCACAGGCAGAAATAGAGGGCGGAGCGTAAGGGGGAAACTGAAAGAAGAACCCCTTGCACAAAAAATTGAGCCTAGAATAGCAATTTTGAATATTTGGAATTGACACTACAATATAGCCGTCATTTCTGCACACCCGGCAAAGCTCGCTAATGGCAAATTGTGGATTTACCAGATGCTCAAGGCCTTCCAAACAAACCACAGTGTCGAAATCGGCATCACAAAATGGGAGTTTGTTTCCCATGTTGGCATACACAAACTCCGGACGTTCCCTATTTATGTCAGCGGAAACAACAAGGTGCCCATCTTGACGAAGCTTATCGGAAAGCAATCCATTTCCAGCGGGTATGTCAAGGATCTTCTGCTTTTTCCCACGCCGGCTGACAATTTTATAAATGCGTTGCATATAACCTGTAAAATTACTCACATGACTAAAATGACCAACAGATTTAGTTGCCTGCATTCCAACTCCACCAACTGAATTCAAGTGATAAAATCATGTCCGGTAAACGGTATCCCAATCTTCTCCCCTTTTCAAGACCTCAGGGGTGAGCCCATGGTTTCACATTTTCAACGGCTGCCCCCGATGCTTTTCACTTAATGTGGTTCAAGGTTCTGAAAAATCGCCGCAAAAAAAGCAGAGCCACTGCTGACCCTGCCTCAATAACGAAAACTTTTGGACTTTTAATCCCGATTGCCTTTTACAAGGCAAAGATTCTGATATCATGGTATCAAAAAGATCGGTTTTTCCGCTCAGATGCCTCCGTAATGCTGTTCGCGGTATTTCGTTACTGTCGCTTCGTCGACGAGTTCCCTGAACTTGGCGACGCAGAGGTCGTCCAGGCATAACTTAGGCCAGATCAGCGGAACCACATCGGTGATGAATTTTTTCTGATCTGCTTCGCTCAGGCCCAGAATCGCCGATCTAATTTCGTCAAAAGTCATGCTAAATCCTCCTTCGCAATCAAATTCCGGTTAACTTCTCGAAAACCCGAACACCACCCGGGAACTATGCGTCAAGCTAATCACAAACGGATGCTGAAGCTGCATATTGCACTAAAATTCAACGGAAAACAAACTCTAATGGTTTCTTGCCGGTTCCAAAAACCATAAAAGGCGGCAGACCTTGTATGTCAGGCGTCAGGTCTCATTTGCAACCAGCCATTCGATTGCATCTTCGAAAGAAGTGAATGCCCTGACCTGGAGGCCGATGTTTTGGGCGCAGAGTGCGAAGAACCCCGCGTGGTCAAATCGTTCCAATGGACAAAGAACGGCTGTCTTCCAGCAGGAATAGTCCTTACGAAGGTTGCTGAGTTCAGTCGCCAGATACCAAAGGTCTGTTATAGACATTTCTGCCTGCGCCTTTCGAGTGTCCAGGAGTACTTCGCAGTTGGCCAAGCGGGCCGACTCCAAAGCGATCTCAGTAAGAATGTTCTTAGCCTCTTCGAGATCGAGCAGTCCTTCCGGGGTCGCTTTGATAAAGTCGTGCGCGTGGATGATTCTGATATCAGTCGGCATTGTTGCGTCCTTGGGCGTTTATTGACGTCTAACAAGGTCAAAATATCGCATTCCCTGACAGGAAAGACATTGTTCTCCCTGCTCCAAGGGGTATGCTTCACCGCAGCCGGAGCAGATGCCCGTTATCCCCCTATTCTTTTTTCCATGCAGTTTCGTTATTTGCACAGGTGCGCTGGAGAGTATGGATCTTCCGGCCGCGATGATATCCTCGAGCACGATTTGCAACGGCAGGGATTTCTTGGGAACAAGACGCATGAACCAATTGTAGATGTTCGGGAAAAGCGCGGTCTTGCGCAAGTCAAGCCAGATTCTGAATCCTTCAAGCCTCTTTTTGTCGTAGAGGCTAAGTGCAAACTTGTCCCAGTCCAGGATCTTCATCCAGCCATTGCCGCAGGTACAGGGCGTAAAAAGCTGGATGGCATCCGGCAAACAGTGGCAAGTCTCGACGATTGCATCCGCCTCGATGCCCGGGCCGATCAGTTCCTGCGCCCAATCAACCATAAATCCGCCGATAACCAGTCCTGGAGCTTTCCAGCCGTGAAACTTTTCAATAGCATCCAGGAATTCCTCAATGGACCTCCCGCAAACCTTAACCAGAGGAGGCTTCAGGCCAATAGTTTCTTCATGAACCTTTTGCAGCGACATTCCACTCCACTTGAGCGATCGTGAATTTTAAAAGTTTAACCTATGCACAGGGAACACACTTCCCTGTCTCATCCAAACATGCATCGCACCCCGCATCCTTGCACAGCACGCAGTCGGGGAGAACCGATTTCGGGTCGGCTTCACCCGCACAAATGGTACAGTCGAAATAATCGGCAATCATCATATAAAACTCCTTAGCATAATTGTTTTCAAGTATGTTCTAAATGTAAGAACCCGGCGATGGAGTTCAAAGGGGGGATTCCTGCCATCAGCGGCCAGAGTACCGGAAGTTTTCACACGAAGCCTTCCAATTTAAGATTTAAAATTTTCCAGAGCATCTGAAAGCTCCATTATGTGCCCGGGCAGTCGAGCAAACAAAAAACCGCCTTCATCTGCTTCAACCTGCCCGTCTGCGGCGACAACTTTGGCGAAGGCCAATCTTTCTTCCGGCGAGAAGCCCAAAAACAGAGAGAAAATGTCGCCGGCTTTGGGCAAGTCCGAATTTTTGCGCCTGGATTCCCATGCCTCGACAAATCCGCGAATAACCCCGCTCAGACACCGAGGTCCGGCCCAGGCAAGCTCCCCGGTCCCATCCAGCCTATCGAGCCTCATCCTCATGCCCAAGTTAACGAAAAAATGCAACGATCCCAACATCTTATCTTTGCAATGGGCTTTTCTCGCAAGCAGCGTGCGGTAGCCTCTAACGGTTATCAGCCGTACACCGGGAGGACTTTGGCTATCATCTACAATGAAATCACCAGCGGCGTGGTGCCAGGGAAAGATTTGCGAAAATGATCCGCTATCAAGACAGGATGTCAGGATTTTAGATGCTTGTGCATAGAGTTCAGCGGTTTTTTCGGAGTCGAGAAAGTGCGTTTTCCCGTCCTGTCTCCATACATTTATAGCCGGAATACCGGAAGTGTCCGATGAGAGGTGGAATTCGTGATAGTTTTCAAACCATTCGGCAATGAACAGCATCAGATCCGGGGCGCTCTCAGAAACGAATGGCAACGGGAGGTACTGGAGTCCGAACCTAGCGTGAAGGTTTGAGAGGAGCTTTACCTCGACCTTCAGGAAAGCCTGCTGCTCCGGCGAGAAAGCACAATTAACGGCAAAAGAGCGTGCGTCATCATCAAATTGCATTCGAAGGCGGGAAACACTGTAGAGCGCTCCGTGTTTTTCGGCTATGAGCTGTATGGACGATGCATTTTCGAGTTTCGGGGTGGGCTTGAGTTGCTTTTTGAGAAGTTTTCTCAACACCTTGAAAGAGTTTTCGGAAAGCAGGCGTACAACCGAACCCATGTATTGGCCGTATGTTAGCGGCGAAGCACCGGCCGCAAGCCGCCCGGGCAATGTTTCGCCGGACGGGGGGAGGCCTTCGGACCCGGCGTCCAGCGCAAGCAGATTCGAACCGGTGTTTATGAAGCATTTTATCGAGGGAACGGTGCCTGCAAATTTCCTTTTGCCCATAATGGACCTCTTTTCTTCGGAAGCTGAATATTTGGATAAGGACCAATAATAGCAAAGGAACACTTGTCCTGGAAGGCGCCGATGTATATAAAAGCCAGGCGAATAAAGCAGGCTAACTGTAACTGAAAACTCAAAACTCTGGAGCTTTTGCCTTTGGATTCAACCAGCAGGGTGCTTCTTGACCGCATCCAACGTTCATTTCCAATCGTTTCCGAGCCGTATCGGGTCCTGTCCGAGACGCTTGGAATTTCAGAGGAAGAGGTGCTGGAGCGGATAGCGATACTCAAACAGAGCAGGGTTATCCGCCAAATCAGCGCAATCTTCAACACGGGGGCGCTCGGATATCGCAGCAGCCTCGTGGCCATGGCCGTACCCCAGGAATCGCTGGAGCGGTCCGCCCAAATCATCAATGCATATCCCGGAGTAAGCCACAATTACCTGCGTCCCGGCAAATTCAACATGTGGTTTACTATCGCGGCCCCTCCAGGACAGAGTGTCGAATCGGTGGTTGCCGAGCTTTCCGCCAAAGCGTGCGGCCTGCCCGCATTGGTATTGCCGGCTATAAAGAAATATAAGCTGGCTGTGGTGCTCGATGTCCTGGAAGATGGAGACTGGGACCAGGCGGAGGAAAAATTAGATCTTCCGCCCACTGAATCGGACCAGAGCTTCAGACCGACTCCGGCGAACATAGCAATCGTAAAGAGCATCCAGGAGGACTTGCCTCTTGTCCCGAATCCTTTCGGCGTTTGGGCCGATTCACTTGGAATGGAGGAACACGAACTTCTCAGGACCGTTTCCGACTGGATGCTCCATGGGACTATACGGCGTTTTGCCGCCGTACTCAATCATCGAGAGGTTGGATTTCGCGCCAACGGAATGGTAATCTGGAATTGTCCGCTGGACAGGATCGACGAGGCCGGGGCAATCATGGCCTCCTACCCCGAGGTCAGTCATTGCTATAACAGGCCCGCCTGTGCGGACTGGCCCTATAATCTCTATGCGATGATCCATGGACGCAGTCCCGAGGAATGCGGCTCCGTTGCTCAAAGACTCACAGAGGCCGCCGGGCTTGCCGATTTCCAGATCCTTTTCAGCTCCAGGGAATATAAGAAAATAAGGCTGAAACTTTTTTGGCAGGGGAATTGAGGGCAATTAGGAATTAGGAATTACGAATCAGGAATTGATCTTACATCCTCCAGGACGGAACGAGTTTATAATGACCGATATAGAAGAGCGTGAACAGAGGAAAAAGGCTATCTTCGACGGGATGGGCAAGCGCGGCCAGGAGAGAATCCTGAAGATCGGATACGAAACCTGGGACCCGTTCCAGGAACCCAAGGACCCCAGGGAGAGAATCTTCGGTGCCGCCAGCGTCAAGGCAGGCGCCTTTGTCCGGGAATACTACGAGTCGGTCGGAGGCAAGGAGGAATCGGTTGCGCTCCACAGAGAGCTTTTCGAGCTGTGCCTGGGCCTTCTACAGGAGGACAGCCGTGCCGGCGTCATTGTGGATTTTTGCGCCTGGCTTCGAAAAAGGACCGGGGAAGCAAGTTAATGAAGTAAAGATCTAATAAATGCCCCCTACTCAATAGATTTCCCTTCGTGTACCCTCACCCCGCTTCGCTCCTATCCTTCGCGTTCTTCGTGACCAGGTTCTTTCCCTCAATTCTTAAATTCGGTTTCGGGCCTCATTTTTTTCTTGACATATATCGTGATGATATATATCCTGCCGCTACTAAGGAGTAATCATGGATATTCAAACGGTTCTGCTCGGTTTTCTAATTCGCTCATGCATGACGGGCTATGATCTCAGGAAGGCTTTTTCTATGTCATTTTCATTTTTTTCGGGGCTAAGCTACGGTTCCATTTACCCGAGCCTCAAGAAGATGGAGTCCAGGGGGCTGGTTACCAAACAGGTGGTAATCCAGGACGGGGCACCCAACCGTAAGGTTTACACAATAACTGAAGCCGGAAGGAAAGCTTTCCTCGATTCCCTGAGAGCGCCGTTTGTCCCCGAGCAACCCAAAAGGGCATTCCTGATGCGGCTATTCTTTTTTGCACATCTGTCACCTGAAGAGAGGAAGGCGATTGCGCTCGCGCAGCTCGAGTCCGTTGTGCTTTTGCGAAAAGAGCTCGAGTCGCTCCGACCCGAGATTGAAGCATTAGCGGACAGCTTTCAGTATCTCTGTTTTCAGATCGGCCTGCGCTATTACGACAATATGGCCAGCGATCTTTCCATGGTGCTCGATGCCATGAGAGATGAGAAAGTCAACCTATCCTAACAAACTTCGAAGAATGGGGAGACCATGGAGCAGGAAATCTACAAGAAACTGGCGACTCATTTGGATAACCTTCCGGGCGGCTTTCCACCCACTGAAAGTGGAGTGGAACTTCGAATCCTGAAGAGGCTTTTTACCCCCGAGGAAGCCGAACTGGCCGTTTATCTCACCCTGCTTCCCGAAGAACCGCGGGTCGTGGCGCGAAGAGCGGGTTTGCCTACCGGTGAGGTCACTCAACGCCTGGGGCGGATGGCGCTAAGAGGGCTTCTTTTGAGGCAGGAATCCAATGGACGCCCCGAAAGATACATGGCGGCTCAATTCGTTGTGGGGATCTGGGAATACCATGTCAACGACCTGGACCAAGAGCTGATAAAGGACGTGAACGAGTATTTACCGGCCCTTGGCGAACAGTCCTGGAAAGTGCCTCAATTGCGAACCATTCCTGTAGGGCGCAGTGTCACTCCCCAACTCGAAGTGATGCCGTATGAGATGGCGGAGGAATTGGTCCGGGCCCAGACGAGATTTTCAGTTGGACCATGCATCTGCCGCCGTGAGCACACCATGATGGGCAAGGGGTGTGACACGCGGGAAGAGAGTTGTTTAGGGTTTGGCGCGGCGGTCGATTATCGAAAAAAGAACGGCCTGGGCCGGGAGATTGACCTTCAGGAGACACTGGACATACTCAAATGGGCGGATAAGGCCGGTCTTGTCCTGCAGCCGGCAAACGCCAAAGACGCTCTCTGGATGTGTCTATGTTGCGGCTGCTGCTGCCAGGTTCTGAAGATGTTCAAACGCCAGGCCAAGCCGGCCGCAATGGCGTCAAGTCCTTTTTTAGCTTCCTACAACCCTGAAAACTGCAAATCTTGCGGCATCTGCGTGAAACGATGCCAAATGGAGGCCATTAAGAAGCTCGAAGACACCGGGATCGGGTTGGATGTCGACCGCTGCATCGGCTGCGGGCTTTGCGTTTCAACATGTCCGACCGATTCGCTCAGTTTGATTCGAAAGCCGGAGAGCGAACAGCCGCAGGTACCCAAGGATTTTGTCGACGCGGCCATCAAGCTTGGAAAAGCCCGTGGTAAGATCACCACGCCAGGACTGATAAAGATGGTGGTCAAATCCAAGGTGGATAGAATTCTCGCGACAAAATAGAGGTACAAACATGCATACCCCTTCAAAATCTCAGCAGATTTTCCTGTACATCGCGCCGTTTGCGCCGCTGGCGTTTTTCAAGGTCTGGGTTTCATTGCCTCGAGATACCGGCAGCCTGTTTACGGCAGCCTGTGGTATGCTTGTCTGCTGCCTTCTCGCTCTTGCGCTCGCATGGAGGTGGGACAGGCCGAGCTACTTCGACTGGGCGGTAACTTCCTATTTCCTCATAATTGCAATCCTGCTTACTATGTGGCCCGAGACGACAGGGGGAATACTTAAACGTTACGCAGATACGGGAATCTATACCTGCCTGTTCGCCGCGTCATTTCTGCCTCCGGTCCTCGGCTTTGCTCCCTTTACACTCCATTATGCAAGGAAATCTACGCCCCCGAATTTATGGGAGAATCCGATCTTTGTGAAGATCAATCGCATCATGACCTTCACCTGGGCGGGCATCTTCGCAATATGCATTGTTTCAAGCCTTTATCCGTCGGCCGTCGCATGCGCCATCGTCCCACTGGCCATCATTATCGGCATAGGTATTCCGTTTAATATCCGGTTTCCCGACTATTACCTCAAAAGACTTGGCCTGCCCACATTGGCCGCGATGCGGGCACAATCCGCAGGACCCGCCCCTGAAGCACAGGCTGCCCCGGCGATCAACTGCCCGGCGCCTGTGCCGGACCGTCATGAGCAGCCGGCCCGGGGCAACTTTGACACGGATACTTCAATCAACTATCGCAAGGAGACTGCCATGAAAGTGTTAGCTCTCAATTCCAGCCCCAGAGGTGAGCGTGTCAGCAAGACGGAAATGTTGCTGGACGCGCTGGTGCAAGGCATGCGCGACGCTGGGGCAGAGGTCGAAACGATCAACCTGCGTCAAAAAAAGATCAACAACTGCATTGGCTGCTTCTCTTGCTGGACCAAGACCCCTGGGGTTTGCGCCCTAAAGGACGACATGACCGGCGAGTTGTTCCCAAAGTGGCTGGAAGCAGACATCGCGGTGTACGCTACCCCCTTGTACCACTACACTGTGAACGCTTCCATGAAAGCCTTTATTGAACGCACGCTGCCGGTCTTGGAACCTTTTATCAAGACGGTTGAAGGAAAGTCCTTTCACCCCATGCGGCACAATCCGCCCAAAGGTGTTGTCCTGTCCGTTGCGGGCTTCACCGAGCCGGCGGTTTTTAACCAGCTCTCCCAGTATGTCAACTTCCTGTTTGGCAAGGGCCTCCTGGCCGAGATCTACAGGCCCGCGGCCGAAATGCTCCCTTGGCCCGAAAGCGCCGAGACAAGGGAAAGCATTCTCGAAGCCACTGTCCAGGCAGGCCGTGAGATCGTGCAATCGGGAAGCATCAGCGCGGCGACGCTTGAACGAATAACACAACCTATCGGAGATTTTGACTCCTTTGCCCCAATGGCGAATGTATTCTGGAAAACTTGCATCCAGGAAGGGGTTACGCCCGCGGAGTTTGAGAAACGCGACCTTGTTCCGCGTCCCGATTCGATCAAGACCTTCATGATGATCATGTCAAGGGGCTTCAATCCCGAGCGCGCGGCCCAAACGAAGGCCGTCATGCAGTTCGACTTTTCGGGCGAAGTCGAAGGCAGTTGTCATTTCGAAATCGAAAATGGGCAGATCAGGGCAAAAGAAGGGTCCGCTGAAAAACCGAACCTGATCGTCGAGTCGCCCTTCGAGATCTGGATGGACGTAGTGACCGGGAAATCAAACGGGCAACAGCTGTTTATGGAGCAAAAGTTCAAGGCTTCCGGTGATTTTTCATTGCTGCTTCGCATGAACGAGATGTTTGGGAAGAAATGATCAAGCAAGTTAAGTAAGGAAAGTGAGGTGTGAGGAGGGAGGGGTTAGGGGTATCACACCTCACACCTCACACCTCACTCCCCTTCAACCTGTTTTTCCCCGTGTTCACAAGGCCGCAAGATCGCCAGTTCTTCGGTAAGCGCCGGTCTCACCAGCACAACTTTTACACTGTAATAGAGGTCTTTTCCCGCCAAGGGATGATTGTAGTCGACCGTTATGGTTGAATCGCTTTTTTCAATAACGAAGTAGCCGTACTGTGCCCCGGTGTCTTCGTTTTTGGCTATCGCCCATCTTCCGGGCTCCAAATCGCGGCCATGGGGGAATCCGGAAAGCGCCATAGTCCGGATAAGACTTTGGTCGCGTTCGCCGAAAGCGTCACCGGTAGGGATCACCAGTTCTTTTTGCTCCCCCTGTTCAAGACCGATGAGTTGATTTTCCAGTGCGCAGAGAATCTGGTCGTAGCCTGCGACGAAATTCATCGAGGCGGGCGTCTTTTCTCCTTTTACAAAGGAACCATCATCGAGGCGCAGAGTGTATTCTATGACGACAAAGCTATCTTTTGCTATTTGCAACATTATCTCCGTTCCGTTGGATCATAGCCCAGTTCTTCGGCTCTTTTTTCATGTTCATTGGCTTCCTGCTCTTTGCCAAGTGCACGAAGGGCAACCGCCAGGTTGAAATGGGCCGCGGCAAAGGAACTGTTGGCTTCGATCATTTTCATGGAAAGTTCGGCCGAGGCTTCCGTTTGGCCCGCACCAATATAGGCGGCAGCAAGCAGTTGGTATGCTTTTTCGGAACCAGGCATGAGCTCCAGAGCTCTTTTCCCGTGTTCGACGGCCTTGTCCGGTTGGCCTCCTCGAAGATAGCCGAACGCAAGATTGCAGTGAGCGGGCCCAAGGTCCGGATCGATTTCAAGCGCCTTCAGATTTGCCTCCACGCTCTTCTCCGGTTCGGCCACTGCATACAGGCCTCCCAGGTTCACGTAGGCCTGGGCCAGGTTGGGGTCGCATTCGATCGCCTGCTTTAATTCTGAAATGGCTTCAACGCTCAGTCCCTTGTGGGTGTAGGCCAGCCCGAGATTATAGTGCATGATTGCGCTATGAGGTTCAAAGGCAAGACGTTCCTTCAGGAATTTGATGTAGAGGTTGAGTTTGGCGTCAGGTGCATTTTGGGCATTTGCCATTGTGTTTTCTCTTTCTATGGAGTATATAAGCGAGGTTTCAGTCAAAAAAGACGTGGAAAGCGTTTAAATCAAAGGCTTTCCCGCTCATGGGCGCAACCCGGACGCCCATTTTTCCACCTCGAAGGTGGATGGAAACGGGGGCATTCTAACTCATAGGTTCCCCGTTGGAAAGCTTTATGCCCTCGATGAGTTGAGCGCGACGCTTTTTCGTTCAACGCTTTGATGGTGTTGAAATACCGGGATTTTTTTGTTGACAAAGGATTATCACGGAGTTACTTGGCTGGATTGCGGGCCTGAAGGCTCCTGCGAGTTTCGACTCTAACCGGGGGTGATACCCTCTTTAAATTCGAGCCATTATAGGAGACAAACGAATGAGCGAAGATGAGAAACAAAGAATTCTGGACTATGTAAAGCAGCAGAAAAAGAGCAAACTCTATTTCAACGATCTTTGCAAAGCTGTTCCCGAAATCAAGATGATGGCGGCAAAGAAGGTCGTAAACGAACTGGTTAACGAGGGCAAGCTCAAGTATTGGTCGAGCGGAAGCACGACCATGTACATGCTTCCCAGTGAAGGCGATGTAGAAAAAGAAGAAAAGGGAATGAACTGACCCCTGCCTTCCTCAACCTGCCGATGAGTTATCCCATTGGGTATTGGAACGAAGACCGGACTAGAGATAATTCCAGAAAGGCACAAATACACATTCTGCAAGGGAGGTGAAAAGAGTTAACGGACCTGTTCCGTGGAAAATCGTATACGAGTGGAAGCTAAAGAAGAAACACTAACGGAGGTAAACGAATGGCACTGAAACATGCAACCCCTATGCTTGACGAGCTTGAAAAGGGTCCGTGGCCGAGCTTCGTAAGTGATGTGAAGAGAATGGCCGCAAAAGGCAACAAGATGTGCGAGGATTGGCTGGGCCTGATGGAGTTGTCTTTCAAGGAGAAGGAAGGCCACTGGAAACACGGCGGCATCGTCGGTGTTTTCGGATACGGCGGAGGCGTTATCGGCCGCTACTGTGACCGGCCGGACCTTTTCCCCAATGTTGCCCATTTCCACACCATGCGCGTCAATCAGCCTTGCAGCAAGTACTACAGCACGGGAATTCTTCGCAAGCTGTGTGATCTGTGGGAAGCACATGGAAGCGGGCTGACCAATATGCACGGTTCAACGGGAGACATCGTTTTGCTGGGCACGACCACCGACCATCTTGAGCCTCTTTTCTATGAGCTGACTCATGAATTCAAGATGGATCTGGGCGGTTCGGGCTCCAACCTGAGGACCCCCGAGGGCTGCCTGGGAATGTCCCGTTGCGAATGGTCCTGCATCAACACCCAGGACATCATTTACGACCTGACGCAGGAATACCAGGATGCGCTCCACAGGCCGATGTTTCCTTACAAGTTCAAGTTCAAGTCATCCGGCTGTCCCATGGACTGCGTCGCATCGATCGCGCGTTCCGACTGTTCGATTATCGGGACCTGGCGAGACGCCATACGCATTGACCAGGAAGCGGTCAAAGCCTACGTGGGCGGCGAGCTTGTACCCCATGCCGGCGCCGACGGCCCGCGCAAGGATTTTGACATCAAGGCCGAAGTAATCGATCTTTGCCCCACAAAGTGTATGGAATACGACGGAAAAACGCTCAAGATCCACACCTCCGATTGTGTTCGCTGCATGCATTGTATACGGGTGCTGCCGCGCGCTCTGCGGCCGGGTCTTGATCGCGGCGCAACAATCCTGGTAGGCGCCAAGGCGCCGATCCTCGAAGGCGCACAGCTTGGTAGCGTAGTTATTCCGTTTATCAAGATGGAGTCGCCCTACACCGAGTTCAAGGGATTCGTCGAAAAAATGTGGGATTGGTGGATGGAAGAAGGCAAGAACCGCGAACGTATTGGCGAGACCATTCAGCGCCTCACCCTGCGCGAGTTTCTCAAGGTGGTCGAGCTCGAACCCGACCCACGCATGGTGAATACGCCGAGGTTCAATCCCTACATTTTCTACGATCCGGCGGCAGTTCCCGGTGGCTGGGAGCATGATGCTGCTGCGTTCCGTCAACGGCATCAAGCTTAGGAGGTTTAAAGATGGCTTTTGATCCGAATAATCTCATGAAAGACCGTATTACCGATATTGGTCCCCCGAAATACGACATGTACTTCCCGCCCGTTATCAAGGAAAATTTCGGCAAGTGGAAATACCACGAAATCCTTGAGCCGGGCGTTTTGAAGCACGTGTCTGAATCCGGGGCGGAAATCTACTCGGTCCGCGTTGGTTCGGCCCGTCTGATCAGCGTGGACTACATACGTGAAGTATGCGATGTGGCCGACAAGTATTGCGGCGGTCACCTGCGCTGGACGACCAGAAACAACATCGAGTTCCTGGTTAGCGACAAGAGCAAACTTCAGCCCCTGATGACCGACCTCCGTGGTCGAGGCTCGTGGTTCCCGATCGGCGGGACAGGCAACAGCATCACCAATATCGTCCATACCCAGGGATGGGCACACTGCCACACCCCTGCCATTGACGCCTCCGGCGTGGTAAAAGCGGTAATGGACGAACTGTTCGAGTATTTCGGAAGCCACAAGCTGCCTGCGCAGATTCGCATTGCACTGGCATGCTGCCTCAACATGTGCGGAGCGGTTCACTGCTCCGATATCGCCATTCTGGGCGTTCACAGAAAACCGCCCTTCGTGGAAAACGATCGCGTCCAGAACGTTTGTGAAATTCCTCTGGTAATTGCTGCATGCCCGACTGCTGCGATCAAGCCCAAAAAAGTGGGCGAGGCCAAAAGCGTCGAGATCAACAACAGCCGTTGCATGTTCTGTGGAAACTGCTACACCATGTGCCCGGCCCTTCCGTTAGCGGACGGCGAAGGTGATGGAATCGCCCTTTGGGTGGGCGGCAAGGTTTCCAATGTTAAGTCGGCCCCGATGTTTTCGAAGCTGGCAGTTCCTTTTATCCCCAACGAGCCGCCAAGGTGGCCTACTACGGTCCAGACGATAAAGAAGATCGTCGAGGCTTACGCAGATGGCGCCCGCAGATATGAGCGGGTCGGCGAGTGGATAAACAGGATCGGCTGGGAGCGTTTCTTCGAGAAAACCGGTCTTCAATTCACCCATGAGCATATTGACGACTACCGTCTTGCCATGACGACCTGGAGAACGACTACCCAGTTCAAGTTCTAGAGAAACAGAAGCGAGGGGCGGGGAGCCGGAATGTGCCTGAACGGGCATTTTGCTCCCTGCTTCCTGCTTCGGGATTGCCTGATGGAATTTAACAGATCGCGCCTAATAATTGCGGCTATGCGCGGCGGCGCAGGAAAGACGATTGTCTCGATTGGACTTGCCGCTGCGTTGAAACGCCATTTTGGGCTGCGTATAGTTACTTTCAAGAAGGGTCCCGATTACATCGATGCGGGATGGCTGAGCGCGGCTTCGGGCCGGTCCTGTTACAACCTGGACCCGTTTCTGATGAGCCCGGAGCAGATTGTGCGATCATTTGTCATGCGTTCTGCGAGTGCGGACGTGAGCCTGATTGAAGGAAATCGGGGGCTCTACGACGGAGTTGACGCTAACGGCAGCTATTCGACTGCAGAGCTTGCCAAACTTCTCAGGTGTCCGGTCGTGCTGATAGTAGACGCTACAAAGGTAACCCGCACAGCCGCAGCGATGGTGCTTGGGTGCCGGAATCTCGATTCCGGGGTTAACATAGCCGGTGTCATTTTGAACCAGGTGGCCGGAAAACGCCATGAACTGGTGCTCAGGGAATCAATCGAGCAGTGTTGCGGGATTGCGGTCGTTGGGGTAATTCCCAGGCAAACCCGTAACTTTTTCCCTGAAAGACACATGGGGCTGGTTCCACCCGAGGAAGCCGAAGACATCTCGGAGGCTCTCACTACCGTTGCGGATAAAATGAGCGAGTACCTCGATCTGGAGGCGCTCCGCAAACTGGCGGCCTCCGCCGCCCCCCTTGCTTGCCCCGGACTGCTCGCCTCGTCTGGAGCACACATGGCGCCACGCGTGGAGCAAGAGGTTAAAATCGGTATAATTCGGGATTCTGCATTTCAGTTTTACTATCCTGAAAATCTGGAAGCGCTCGAGGACAAAGGCGCATCTCTTGTACGGATCTCCAGCCTGGAGAAGGCGCCTTTGCCCGAAATCGACGCGCTCTACATCGGCGGTGGATTTCCAGAAACCCATCTGGAGATGCTTGCCGCCAACGAAGTTTTTCGCGATTCGGTCAAATCCGCCGTGGACACCGGCTTGCCTGTCTATGCCGAATGCGGCGGGCTGATGTTCTTGTGCAGGGGAATCCGCCATCTTGAAAAACTCCATCCGATGGTTGGCGTGTTTCCTTTCGAGATAATTCTCGGGACAAAACCGCAAGGACACGGCTACACGGTTATGGAATGCGTAAGCCCCAATCCATTTTTCCCGAAGGGGATGGTTGTGCGGGGGCATGAATTCCATTATTCGAGGATCGCCGACCGAATCGATCCCGGCGCCTACCCCTTTGCGTTCAAGTTAAGCAAAGGACACGGTATCGTGGCCGGGTGGGACGGTTTGTGCCACAAAAACGTCCTTGCGTCGTATTCGCACCTGCACGCCGCGGGCAACGAGAATTGGGCCGATGCCTTGATCAGGGCTGCAGTATCACATAAGAGGCTTAAAGCCTTAATTTCTACTGATTCCGGACTGGGCCGCGCCCTGCCGGAATCCCATAGATCCCCTATGGTCTGTTGAAGGAGGACATTAGATGGGCCAGATTGATTTTAAAGGCAAAACTTTTGAGATTGACGAAGATGGCTTCATTGCCAGCTTCGATGCGTGGTGCCCGGAGTGGGTCGACTATGTAAAGTCTTCCGAGGGTATCAACGAACTGACCGATGAGCACTGGCAGGTAATTCACGTGCTCCAGGATTACTACAAAAAACACGGGATCGCCCCGATGGTCCGTATCCTCACCAAGGTAACGGGCTACAAGCTCAAGTACATCTATGAGCTGTTCCCATCGGGACCGGGCAAGGGCGCATGTAAAATGGCCGGTCTTCCCAAGCCGACCGGTTGCGTTTAGTTCGGGACCACTGAATCATCGAGGTGCGGGGGAATGTTTCCCCCGCATCCCCCCCGGGGGATTTAGGCCAGGTGCGCCAAGATCGGCTGAGCCAGACCGAGACGGTCGGGCTACAACCTTCGGTTCGGCGCTGGGCAATCAGATAGTGTGGTCGCGCAGGTCGTACGCGCAACCTTGCCACTGCCTGTGAACCAGACCGGGACGGTCTGGCTGCAATAATGATTGTTTATACGATCACCAATCCAGAGCGATCCCCAGATCATCCTTTTCGAAAGCCAATCTATCCGCGCCACCCACTGAAGATCCCCCTGCCCCCCTTTGGATTTAATTATGCTTCGAAAAGTTCTTGGTGGGCACGATAAAGCTGCGCCCACCCTACATCCTAATTCGTAACTCCTAGTGTTACGTCTTATAAGTTGATCGATATTTCCGGGAGACTCACCCGTCACCCCGACGAAGGCCTGGGTCCAGTGCTTCCCAGCCAGTAAGATCCTGAGAAGACACTGGATTCAGGCCTCCGCCGGAATGACGAATATGGTTGTTCTCGGCTATATAAATATCAACGAATTTGCGAAATGCTACACTATTTGCATCTCACGCCGTGCGTAAAAGCCGGCCCGCCATTGTTCGAAGCGCCCGGCGGCTATTGCCGCCCTCACCTGCGCCATCAGATCCAGATAATAGTGAAGGTTGTGTATCGTGTTCAGACGATAGGAGAGAAGTTCACGACACATGTAGAGGTGGCGCAGATAAGCGCGGGAAAAGCGGCGACAGGTGTAGCAGCCGCAATCGGGATCAAGCGGGCCTGAGTCTTCGGCGTATCCGCTGTTCTTTATGTGAACAGCGCCGCGGGAGGTGAAAAGGGTCCCGTTACGGGCGTTTCTGGTAGGCATTACGCAGTCGAACATATCGACGCCGGCACGCACCCCTTCGACAAGGTCTTCGGGGGCGCCAACCCCCATCACATACCTGGGCGCTGAGTCGGGAAGCTTTGGTGCAAGCCAGTTCATGACTTCGAGCATCTGTTCTTTGGATTCGCCTACGGACAGGCTTCCTATCGCATAACCGTCGAAACCGGTTTCGGCGAGCTTTTCCAGGCACATTTCCCGGAGGTCCTTAAAAACACCGCCCTGCACTATTGCGAAAAGCGCCTGGTCCGAACCGGCTGAAGCCTCCTTTGAACGTAGTGACCATCGAATCGTACGCTGGACGGATTCGGATGCGTACTCATAGGAAATGGGATATGGCGTGCATTCGTCAAAGCACATCATGATGTCCGAGCCGAGGTTTTTCTGGATGCCGATAGCCGACTCGGGGGTAATGAGGTGTCGGGAGCCGTCGATGTGCGATTGAAACAGGACGCCCTCTTCTTCTATTTTGTTAATTCTGGCCAGGCTGAAAACCTGGAAGCCGCCGCTGTCTGTTAAAATGGGATAATCCCAGCCCATAAATTTATGAAGGCCGCCCAGACGGGCGATCCTTTCGTCCCCCGGACGCAGGTAGAGATGGTAGGTGTTTCCGAGAATGATTTGCACTCCGAGTGATTCCAGTTCCTCGGGGGAAATGCTCTTGACCGACCCGGCCGTCCCAACCGGCATGAACACGGGAGTGTCGATATGGCCCCGGGCGAGTTCAATCCGCCCGGCGCGTGCACTGCATCCCGGATCTTTCGAAACAATTTGGAATTTCATTTACTCACCCAATAAAAGGAAGCGGGAAGCGGGAAGCGGGGATGAAAAAGATTCCTGCTTCCTGCTCCCTGCTTCCCTCCCATCACATGATCAACATTGCATCCCCGTAGCTGAAAAAACGGTACCGCTCCAGCACAGCATCCCGGTAGGCGGACAATATCAGCGGCCTCCCGGCGAAAGCCGATACCAGCAGCATCAGGCTCGACCTGGGAAGGTGAAAATTGGTCACCATGCAGTCTACAACCGCAAATCGGCGGCCCGGATAGATGTAGTGCTCGCACATTCCCTGAAAAGGAGCTATTTCCCCATCCTTTTCGTAAAGCCACTCCAGTGTGCGAACGACAGTAGTGCCGACAGCAACAACCCGCCTTTGTTCGCGCTTGGCCCTATTTACCGCTTCCGCGGTCTGTTTTCCAATCTCAATAAATTCCGGATGCATTCGGTGTTCGCGAATGTCTGCGCATCTTATGGGCGAAAAAGTGCCGTACCCGACGTGAAGGGTGAGGGCGGCGATTTGGATTCCCGAGTCCCCAAGCCGGTTCAAGAGCGATTTCGTAAAATGCAGGCCTGCGGTAGGAGCAGCTACGGCGCCGGGATTTGCGGCATATTCGGTCTGATAGCAGACACGATCATCGTCGGCTGCCTGCCCTGAATTCCGCTCGATGTAAGGCGGAAGAGGCGTCTGACCTATGCGGTCAAGAATGTCCACGATATGGGAAGCCCCGTGAAAACAGACCTGGGCCTTCCCATCCACCGGGGCGGCAATCACCTCCGCACAAACGCCCTCCGAAAGCTCGATCACCTGCCCCTTCCGGATGCCCTTCGAGGCCCTTGTCAGGCAGCAGTAACCTTCAACAGCTCCAACCTCACAGGGTTTGTAGGCGTCCAGCACCAGCAACTCGACCATGCCCCCGGTATGCTTGCGGCCCGTGAGCCGTGCGGGAACCACTCGCGTGTCGTTTACAACCAGCAGGTCGCCCGGCCTTAAATACTGTTCGATTCTATCGAAGCAGGAATGCTCGATTGCGCCGCTCAAACGATCCAGCACGAGAAGGCGTGACCGGTCGCGTTCCGTGGAGGGATGCTGTGCTATGAGTACAGGCGGAAGATCGTAGTCATAGTCTTCGAGCCTGAATGAGATCTGCTGTCTAGCCGCCATGCTTGCGGCCCAGGTAAACAAGGAGCAGTCCCACGACCATCAAGGCCGCTCCCAGGATTCTCAGGTAAAGGTTAGAGACTGAAAGGAGCCAATTCAGCCATTTTCTGACCTGCTTGGGGGTTGCCAGGTATGGAAGGCCCTCTATGAAACATATGAGGCCTAATACAGTAAGAAGGTAGGCATGCATCATCGATCCTCACAAGATTTTCTTTGCTTTCTTCACGGCCCGAATCGCCTGGCATGACCCGGGACGGATTCCAAAGTCGGTACGACCGCAAAGTATAACGTATAGAGCCGGCCAGGTAAGCTAAAAAATTCGCTCAAATAAATGGCCATTGTGCATGCAAACTTGTAGACTAAACGGATAGGAGAAATCATCTTATGTATCGAGTGATAGCCGCACTGGATGCAAATGATTTCGACGGGCCTTCCGTTGACGCACAGTTCTCCGGTCCGAGAGGAGTTCAAATTGAGAAGATCGTTCCTGATATTTCTTGCTGCAAGCCTGATTTTGATGCCGTTTGCCCACGCGGTGAACGCTAAGGCATCATCTACGAATCGTCCCCCTATCGAACAGCCCCTGATCAGTGAAGGCGAGTTTGCCCAGAAACTGGCAAAAGCATTCAACTTGAGAGCTTCGCACGATGAAGCGGCAGCAGAAAACGCTTTGTCTTCAATGAACATAGCGCCTCGAAACGGATGGATTTCCGACTATCCGATAACACCCGACATCCTCGTCGAGATAAGGGATAGCGCCGCAAGATCGGCTTCCGCGGGAAGCCTCAATATGTCAGAGTCTGATGCGACCCGCGCAGTGGACCGCGTCGGCATCGCAATGAATCTTCCGATCAAAACAGCCGGTGAAAATTACTCTTCCGAGTCCGCTTCCAGTTCGAACTTCAGTTCAGAGTACAGCTCCTCAAGCTCCTCAAATTACAATTCAGCTTACACCTCGGATTTCAGTTCAGAATACGAGTCAGGCTCCGCTTCACCCGAAGTTTACGAAAATGAGGAACCCTCCGCCGTCGACGAATACTACGACGATAACGGACCTCCCATCGTGACTTACTATCCACCGCCGTGGGACTACGCCTATATGTACGATTGGGTCCCCGGGCCATTCTGGTGGGGAGGATACGGCTTCGGCGGCTACTATATGCTTGGCGATTTCGACAGGCACGATCATAACCACAGGTTTTCAAATCATGTAACGAATGCGAACGGGACGGTTACCAGGGTCAACGCGATCACCCGGGCGACAACAACGGCGGGGGACCCGCGTTCTTCGACCCTTGCCGGCGCAAGCAGGTCTGCGCAGGGCTCACGGTTAGGCTCCAGTAATGCGCGGGCAGGCGCAAGATCCATAATGAGCCGGCAAGCAGGGCGAAATCCGATTACCGCCGTGCAGAGTATGAACAGGTCGGCGGCCGGCAGCCCTGGCGCGTCTCGAAGCCGTGGCGCTGTCCAGGGGTCGTTTAGCGGCCGGACCCACAGCAGCGCTCCTCGTTCCTTCGCCGGCGGCTTCCGCAACGGTCAGGGCAGTATGGCCGGCTATCGTGGCAGCGGTGGAATGGGCGGCTATCATGGCAGCAGTGGTGGAACGGGCGGCTATCACGGCGGTGGTGGCGGTGGCGGTGGCTCCCACGGCGGCGGTGGTGGCGGTGGCGGTGGACATCGCTAAAAAAGTTTTGACTTTTGAGTTTTCAGTTCACTGCGTACTGGGAAACAGCGCTCCGTCATTGCGGCAGCGCTTTTGAGCCGGAATCCAGCGCCTTGCCCGATCACAGCGATAAAGAACACCGGACTTTGACTCAAAACTAAAAACTCAAAACTAAAAACTGACAACTCAAAACCGAATAACTCTTCTACCCCTTTTTGGCCAGCTCCGTATTGTACAGGCCATAAAAGTTCCTGTACTCCTTCATTGCACGGGCGAAAAGCACTTTTGCCTTTTCAAGATCATTAACGTTCAAAATTAGATTTACTCCCATCCTGAATGCCAGCTTCACGTCCAGAGTAGGCTTTTCCAGGCAAAGCACGCAAAGATAGAATTGTCTCCTCAGGTGCATGGGGAGGACTTGCATGTGGTGGAGAACCAGGTTTTCCGAGTCCCTGCCGGAATTAAAATTCTCTTCCAGAACTATAAGATCGTAGTTATTATGATGCAGTTTGCCCAAGGCGAACGCTGGACGCAGCGCATGGACGACCCAAAAGTCAAGTTCCTGGAGTGCTTGCGCGATCCTTTGGGCGCGTTTAACATTAGTGTCGCAGAGTAGAGCGGTTTTTACCCCCTCATCTACTACGTCGATTGCATTTGCGTAATCCAACAGGCGGTCTGCACCTGATCCGGGTTGAGGACTCTCCGGGAGACAGGCAGCATGATCGTAAGTTTCAGCGAGGGCTTTTCCATTGATTTCCGCAGGGCTTTTACACTTTGGACACAGAATTTTGAGCGCCTTGCCATCAGGGACTTTGTCATCCGGTATATTGAATTCAATCCGGCAACCCTTGCACTTAACTTTCACTGTTCGTCTCCTGTTCAAAAAATTTCTAGTGGGCTGCGATTCGTTGTTATAAATAGATCGGCGAAGAGGAATCCGACCATAAATATGCAATTTTCAGGCCTTGCGGACTTAATCTTTTGTTGAAAGGGTAAGAATCTATGGATTATCTGAGCCCCGATGCGTTCTTCGATCTTACTTCATTCGCCCACCGTGACGTGTTTGCAGGCAACAAATATGTCTGGGACGTCCTGAACAAAATTTCCGGCTACCTCGAACAGCACCTCAAGCCAAATGTAGGAGTCCTGAAGTGTTTCAGGCGCCCGTTGCCGAAGACGGTGGTATTGTGGCAGGGACAGATCATGGATAACGGTTTCGAAATAATTGGCGGAGATGTCGCCAAAGGCAAATTCATTGTAAAGATCGGCAGCGAGGAAACCAGTGAGGCGGCAGTGCTCTGTGAGGGTGCCGTGCTGTGGGACGAAGCGATTTTCATCGGCCCCGGGGCGGTTATCGAACCCGGCGCTCTTGTGAAAGGTCCGACTATCATAGGGGCGCAAACCGAGGTGCGCCAGGGCGCATATATCAGGGGCAAATGTTTGGTCGGCGCCGGATGCATAGTCGGCCATACCACCGAGATGAAGTCAAGCATCATGCTGGATCGGGCAAAGGCCGGGCATTTTGCCTATATCGGCGACAGTGTAGTGGGACATGAAGCGAACCTGGGGGCCGGCACCAAGCTGGCAAACCTCAAAATAAGGGAGCAAACCATTCGTGTGATGGCTCACGGCATGAGGATTGTAACCAACCTGCGAAAGTTCGGCGCAATCCTTGGGGACCGTGTGGAAACAGGCTGCAACTCTGTGACAAACCCCGGGACCGTCCTGGGCAAAGGCTGTCAGGTTTTCCCCCTCATATCCGTACGCGCCGGGTACTACGAACCAGACTCGGTTATAAGGTGACAGCTGCAAATACAATTAGGAATTAGGAATTACGAATCATGAATGGGATATGAAATGGACTGCCAAGGAAGCCGAGGTTATCAGGTATTTCCAGGAACGTCACGGCGGACCGGGAGATGATGCCGAGGCGCTTCCATATCGCTTGACCTCCTGCGGTGCCTGGGCTGCTTCGCGGCCCGAGCACCTGTTCAATTTTTTCAAAAGAGTCGATCTGTCCAGATTCAGGCTCTTTATTGACCTTGGCAGCGGGGACGGGGTTGCCTGCTGCACAGCAGGCCTGTTCACCAGGTCGATCGGAATAGAAGCCGATCCTTTTCTGGTATCACGCGCCGCGCACGCCGCACTCGACCTGAAACTCCAGGACCGCGTCGGCTTCATCTGCGCCGATTTTCTGACTCAGCGCATACAGGAAGCCGACTGTCTGTTCGTCTATCCCGACAAGCCCGTCGATGCCATTGAGAAGAGCCTCCAAGGCTGGAGCGGGACCCTTCTTATCTACGGCCCTCATTTCCCACCGAAGCGGTTTTCCCCGGTAGAAAAGCTAAAGTACGGCAGGGAGACTTTGACGGTTTATAGTGCGGAAGCGGGGAGTGAGGAGTGAGGAGTGAGGAGCTGTGAATGGCGTGGTGTGAAAAGAAAAGAGCACTAGTAAGGTGATGAAAAAGGGTTCTCTGGCGGGGGAAACGCCTGAAAATTGCTTATGATTTCGTCATTCCGGCGATTGACAACCCGACTGTAACCCAATGGCTCCTGCGAGGGGCCACGGTCGATCTTGACGCCGAAATTCAGGCTTTTCCTTAACTAATTGATTTTAAAACAAAAGGCACTGGACCCCGGCCTTCGAGACTGTGTCGCAATTGTGAGATGTTGCAAGTTTCCCCCCTTTCCTAAAGGGGGGCAGGGGGGATTTTGATTCTCCTATACTGCATAAGTCATTAAAATCCCACTCAATCCCCCTTTACAAAAGGGGGAAGCAAGACTTGGCTCCGCCGTGTTTTCCGGAGCATTTCTGAATTACGACACAGTCTCCTTCGCCGGGGTGACGTCCATAGGTTTTTTCGCTCTGTTGCGGGAATTCCAATCCTTTTTCATCACCCTGCTGGTAACAGGAGTTGGATACCGGCAGTGATGGGTTTCACTTCCTGCTTCCCGCTTCCCGCTTCCGTTTTTAGAATAATTCGGCAAGGTTTCGCCGCCGCCTGTCTTTCCAGTGCCCACGGTGATATGCGTAACTGGCCAGTATAGGTACGGCAATTGTGCCTTCGCAAAAGACCATCTGCTCATTTCCAGCTTCAACCTTACCCCAGGACCTCGCTTCTTTCAGGGTCGAACTGGAGCAGGCGCCGTCTCTTGAATCGGCAACCGTTATCTGAACGGCGTACTTGTGCATTGGAACATCTTTTCCAAGCACCTCCGCGCAGATAACCACGTCCTGTATGAAATTCTTCGGCACGCCGCCGCCTATGATCAAAAGACCAGTGTTGCCGACATTGATTTTTATCTTTGTCAACTCCCTGAAATCTTTGACACTGTCAATAGACACATGATCCGATGGCCTCTCCGTCTGGTGCTTCACAAGGCCAAAACCGGCGCTCGAATCTGAAAATGCCGGGCAGAAGATCGGCACGTTGTTCTCGTAGGCGATTTGGACAAGCGAATCTTTCTTTTTTGAATTCGAAACCAGGTACCTGCCCATTTCTCTTATTAATTCGCGCGATGAATAAGCGCCCCCGGGCAGCAGGTCGGCAATCTCTTTTATAGTGGAGTCACACTCCTGGAGCTGATTTTCATCTATGAATGTGTCGTATATACGGTCTACATACGCTTCCCTTAGAACGCCATCGTCTATTTCCGTGCTGCCCCTGAAGTGCCTGAAGCCGATAGCCTCAAAAAAATCCATATCTACGATGCTCGCTCCGGTCGCAACGACGACATCGACCATGTTGTAGCGAATCATGTCATGGTAGACCGCCATGCACCCTCCGGCGCTGGTGCTGCCGGCCAGGGCCAGTACAACCGTGCATGATTCATCGCTTATCATGCGATCGAAGATTTTCGAGGCTGTTGCAAGCTCCCTGGCGCTAAAGGACATCTTGCTCATCGATTCGATGAGCCCTATAGCGTCGAAACCGGTTATATCGATATGTTCTATTGGTTCAGTCAAAAGTTCTTTCTTAAGCATTTTCCAATCCTGTTAATCCTGAGCCTCTTGCAAAACTCAACAAGACCGTCACCCCGGCGAAGGCAGGGGTCCAGAAACGCCTGAAGAACCTGGATTTCGGCCTTCGCCGGAATGACGATGAAGGAGTTTTGCAAGTACCTCTCCTGTCAAAGTTTTTGGTCTTTCTCCGCCCCATAGAGCTTGCCCCGAATCCCATCAAGGCCGGCACATTACAATATATCATAATCCAAATCCATCTTTTCTCTCCGATGATCTGGTTTTAGCCTCTTTCTTTTAATCCCCGGATCGAGTCCGGGGAAGGCTCTGTTAATCCTGTCAAGGTTTTTGGTCTTTCACCCCCCAACCAGGCTTGGAGATCGCGGATCATGGCGCGCGTAGTTGGCTTTAGCACGCTCTACGCTCGAAGTAGCATAGCAGTAGCTGCACCCGAAAAGACAGGTATCGTAGACCCCTATATCGCGGCTTGCCGCGCATCCGCATTCTTTTCTCTGGGAAGGGTCCCTGGGAGGAGATATCCGGGTCCCGAACAGCTTTGAAATCAGCTCCGCATCTATGCATTTTGATCGATTAATGCCAAAATCGGACAAATCCTGCTCTGAGGCGCAGGAGAATATTTCCATGTGGTTTTCACGAGCGGTCCGGGCGATTTCACTCAAAAACCCCCGAATCTGCGGACTGCCAAAATCCACGGGATCAGTTCCACCTTTCGCCGCGGCCTCCATCCGGGCCCGCGTTTTCCGGTAAGGTTTGACGAAACTGATCACGCACCTGCCGGCGGCCCCCTTAAGCTCTTCGGCCACCATCCGGAAATTGCTCTCATGGAAAACCGTTCCGCTGATGTCGCTCAATACTATCGGGTCGTAGCGCCAGATGACTCTTTGGGGGCCAACTCTGGCTGAAAGTTTCTGAAAGGTGTTTATGGACAGGCTTAAAGGCGGCGCCCCCGGCTCTATCGGACGTGGGTAGCCGATCAGAGTGAAAAGAAAATAGTACCGGAACCCCAAGTCGTCGAGTTCGTCAAGGTATTGCATTAGCGGGCGCGGATTACGGCTCCAGAATACAAAGGCATCAACTTCACCGGGTGTCATATCGACCCTTGAGACCTGGTTGGAATTAAACGGGTTGGGCACAAGACACCATCCCTGGCGCACCCGGTTTAAGAACCAATCCGAATAGAATGCCGGGATGTCGGTCCTGCGGCTTACGCTTACGATCATTTCTTCACCATATTGACTTCACTGCCGAAGAGCTTAAATCCATTCTATGCGCCGCCACCTCGATTGAGGCCGGAATCGTATTTATGAGCGTGTGGGCCCCGGGGCTTCGCGCGTCCGGGAAGGTCCCGAATGAAAACCGATCTAAAGGAAGCTCCGCCAATGCGCAAATCCACCAAAGCCATCCATTCCGGAGGCCTCGAACATAGCATATACGGAGAGGTCTCGGTCCCGATTTTTCAAAGCTCGACTTTCGCTTTTCCGAGCGCCGCCGACGGGGCTGCCCGATTTTCCGGCAAACAGCCCGGCTATATATACACCAGGCTCAATAATCCCACCGTAAACGCGCTTGAGGAAGGCGTCGCGGCCCTGGAAGGCGGGTTCGCCGGGGTGGCGACCGCCACTGGGATGGCGGCGGTAAGTTCGGTCTATATATCTTTTCTGAGCCGGGGAGATCATGTGGTTGCCACCAACTGTGTTTATGGTTCCTCCCGGGTGATTCTCGAAAGCGAACTTAGCCGGTACGGAGTGGAAACTACCTTTGTGGACAGCTCCGAGCTTTCCAACATTGAAAAAGCCATGCGGCCGGAGACCAGGATGATTTTCCTGGAAACGCCCATGAATCCAAACATGAAAATCACCGATCTGGCCGGAGCCGCGGAAATAGCGAAAAAAAGCGGCGCCCTTCTGGCAGTGGATAATACTTTCGCAAGCCCATACCTCCAGAGGCCGATTGAGTTCGGCGCCGATATAGTCATTAACAGCCTGACCAAGTTTATCAACGGTCATACCGATGTCATCGGAGGTATGATTGTAGTCAAAACCGAAGAGTTGTACAATCGGGTCAAGAAGATTGTCAGCCTCTTCGGCACAACCATGGACCCCCACCAGGCATGGTTGATCCTGCGAGGTTTGAGGACTCTGCCCCTGAGGATCGAGAAATCCCAGGAAAACGCCATGAAGCTGGCAAAGTTTCTCAAATCTCACCCCAAAGTAACATGGGTAAGCTACCCGGGTCTTCCGGACCATCCGCAGCATGAGTTGGCAAAACAGCAGATGGACGGTTTTGGCTCGATGATTTCATTTGGAGTGCAAAACGGACTTGAGGGCGGAATCACGGTAATGAACAGCGTGCGGCTAATTACGCTGGCCGTATCACTGGGGGGGATCGAATCGCTGATAGAACACCCCGCCTCAATGACGCATGCATCCATTGCCCCGGAGGAAAGGCGGGAAGCTGGAATCGTCGATGAACTCGTCCGTTTTTCCGTAGGATGCGAGGATTTCGAAGACCTGCGAGACGACCTGAATGAAGCGTTAAATGCAATTACGGATTAGGAATTGCATTCATGCCATGAATGCAATTACATGCTGTCCGAACTCGGAGCATTTGACCTCTTTTGCTCCACTCATTTGTCTGGCAAGGTCGTAGGTGACAATTCGCTCCTTGATCGTTCGCCCAAGGGCCTGCCTTATGAGTTCGGCCGCCTCAGTCCACCCCATGTACTCAAGCATCATGACGCCCGAAAGGATCATCGACCCGGGGTTTACCTTATCCAGGCCGGCATATTTGGGGGCCGTCCCATGCGTGGCCTCGAAGACAGCGGCATTGTCGCCGATGTTTGCGCCGGGCGCCATCCCCAAGCCTCCTACCTGCGCTGCAATAGCATCGGAAAGATAATCTCCGTTCAGGTTGGATGTCGCAATTACGCTGTATTCCTCAGGTCTTAGCAAAACCTGCTGGAACATCGAATCGGTTATTCGCTCCTTTATGACAATCTTGCCTTCGGGGGTCCTGCCGCCGAACCTGAGCTGGACGTCGGCTTCGGTAATGGTGCGATCCCCGAATTCTTCCTGCGCCAGTTCATAGCCCCATTTGCGGAAAGCCCCTTCGGTGAATTTCATGATATTGCCTTTATGGACCAGGGTCACAGATGGGAGGCCCCGTTCGATTGCATAAGCGATGGCGCGCCGAACGAGCCTCTTGGTGGCACCGGGGCTGATCGGCTTTATCCCGATTCCTGCGCCGGCAGGCAGCGAGACCTTAAAATCTTCCTGAAGGATTTTTGCCAGCTTGTTTGCCTCTTCAGAGCCGGATTCCCATTCGATTCCGGCGTAGACATCCTCCGTGTTTTCTCTGAAAATAATCATGTTAACTTTTTCAGGATGGCGAACGGGTGAAGGAATACCTGCGAAATAACTGACCGGGCGAATACACGCGTAGAGATCAAGGCGCTGCCTGAGCAATACGTTGAGGCTCCTGAGGCCGGTTCCCACCGGCGTGGTGAGAGGCCCCTTTATGGCGACCACGCTTTTTCTGATCATCTCAATGGTTTCTTGGGGCAACGCGGCGCCTTTTTCCCTGGCGGCCCTTTCTCCAGCGAACAGTTCAAGCCAGTGAATCTTCCTTTCCCCTGAGTATGCTCTCAAAACAGCCGCCTCGAATACAGGCCTTGCCGCAGCCCAGATGTCGGGACCCGTTCCGTCTCCCTGGATAAAACCGACGTTCGGATTTGTTGGAACATCGGCCTTGCCGCGTGCGTCCAGGGTGATCCATTGCCCACCGAATTCCGTTTCTTTCATTCACGATCCCTTTCACTTCCTGAAAGACAGAAGCACCCACTCCCCGTCTGTTTTCCTGCCGGCCAACCTCATGCCCCTTTTTTCATACTGGGCGCAAACCTCATCGGCCTGTTCCACAAGAATTCCACTCAACGCAAGCAGCCCTTTATCCCGCACTTTGGAGGAGATCGTTTCCGACATCCCGATAAGAGGGTTCGACTCAATATTGGAAATAACGATGTCGAAAGGACCTCCGGCCTCTTCCGGAGTCGCACAAAAAACGCGGATTTTCTCCGAAAGTCCGTTAAGAATCACGTTTTCTTTCGCCACTTCGATCGCTTCGGGATCATTGTCGATTCCGACAATCTCCGCAAACCCGAGCAGGGCGGCGCCGATTGCGAGTATCCCGGACCCGGTCCCGACGTCAAGCAGGGAAATACCAGCGGATCCCGGTTCGCTTTCCCCCTCTTTTGTAAAGGAGGATTTCAGTTGGCAGGTTTCGAGCCACTCAAGACAGAGCCGGGTTGTCTCATGGTGGCCGGTCCCAAACGCACGCCCCGGATCTATCATGATAACCAGGCGTCCGCAATCGGGTGGCGCAGGCAACCAGGTGGGGGTGACCAGAAACCGCCTCCCCACCTTCAACGGCTTGAAATGTTCCTTCCAGGTCTTCGACCAGTCTTCGTCGGGTATTTCGGAGAAAGCTACGCCAATCCTGCCCTCACCGGGCAGCGCAGGGGCCGAATCAATGATGCGGTCCAGGCGTTCTTTCTCGGCGGCGAACCGGGCGGAATCCAGATAGAAGCGTAAGCCGCCCGAAATGAATTCAACGCTGACCCCGAACGCCTCGCCCAACTCCGCAGCGATAATATCGGCCGTCTCAGCCCCACATGTAATATCTATTCTTGTCCAGCTCTTAGTCAATGAGTTCCCCGAACTAGTTTCCATCCGGAAAAGGTCCTTTTCCGCTCTGGCGGCGTCAATCTTCGGGTTTGCTTGTGCGGCGTACCAGGTACGCCTCCGCGCGAACCCTCGATTTCCTTGCCATGACGAAAAATGCCTCCTTTCCGAATTTGAAACTGTAAGTTTCCATCCGGAGTTTCCGGATGGAAACTAACTATACGGCCGGCGCAACAGCTATGCACTTTACCTCGACCATAACGCCCCTTGGAAGGCCTTTTACCTCAACAACCGCCCTCGCGGGCTTGTGCCCCGAAAAATACTCTTCGTATACCTCGTTAAAAGTCTTGAACTGCGCAATATCGGTTATAAAAACATCCACCGCAACAACTTTGTTCAGATCTGTCCCAGAGGCGATAAGAATCTGCCTCAGGTTCTCCAGTGACTGTCTGGCCTGGTCGGTGAAGCCTCCGATTGCAATTTCGCCGCTTTGCGGCACTATAGGAATCTGACCGCTCACAAAAACAAAACCGTTTGCGCGTATCGCCTGCGAATATGGCCCGATTGCGGCAGGCGCCTTCTGTGTTTGTATAGCCTCTACACTCATCAAATTCTCCTCTCCTTTGGGCAGGTTCTCTTTTGACGGCCTTCACGAAGGATCGAAACCACTTCGTATAAAAATATAGACATCATAAGCAATGGATGCCCAGTTCTGAATGCTTTTGAACACCAGTGGTCCCAAACCAGGGAATTTTGACAGGATTAGCAGAGCCTGCCCCGGACTCCGATCCAGGGATTTACAGGATTAAGACCAATGCTGTTAAAAACTGGGCAAAATACAACAAAGTGTCCCATTTCGCACGCTGTTATTACTCGCATTTTTGCTCGCCGGCAATTTGTGACAGAATGTTGTCCAGTTCATGCAAAAGGTTCAGGAGCTATTGCAGGAATTCTTTGTCGCAACCCAACCCCCAGATTCGGAGCGGGTTCCCTCCGTCCAAATTCGGTGCGGGAGCGTCCAAGACATCCCGATGACGGCACAACGCGCATGATAGACGAACTGAGCGGGATGCCTTCCGCGCTACGCGAAGTGCATCGCTAAGGGATGTGCGTAAGAGCATTTCAGAAAATGATCGTTTAGTGCTGTTAACAAGTCTGTCATAGGAGAGTAATGACGGGTGCCTGTTACGTGCGTGGTGGGGTGTAATTCGTCCAGGCGCCCTGGCAATCCCCCTGATTGCGGAGCTACCTTTAAAAAAGCTTTTTGTGGACCGTTCCTTCTGTGCTCCCTTCCCCTGAGTTCCTCGCGAATCCCCTCTCGCTTGATTTTAAGGGGTTTGACGGGAACTAATTATAAGGAGTTGGGTGCGTTGGTCGGATCGGCTTTCTTGCAGCTTATTTCCATGCGTCTACCTTGATAGCGGAAAAGCCGCAAGGGTGAAACCGGCATAATCCGAGGAAATGAGGATTCACTAATGGCGCCAAAATCATGACAGACGGTTGCGAATCCAAGCTGGATCACGCCGACAATCGAGTATCGCATATACTCGAATTGTCCCGTCCTGTAGCTTATAGTAAACGGCAAAGGGGAATCGTTTGGCCAGAAGCCGATGATAACCGAAGAACACTGCCATGAATTCCGGCGTGAAGACTCAGTGACTCCATATCGGCGAAGATTGAATCGAAGCAGTATTCTCCCAGCCCTTTCGACTGTCGCTCATAGAAAGCAAATCCATCGATGAGATCTCGTTCGACCTCATCAAGAAGCTTGATTCTCATTCGACGGATTTCCTGATCCTGTTCTTGGCGGCAGCCAAATCGGAAAAGCTGGCCTTGCCTTCTTGGACACGTTTTTCTCTGGCCGAGAGGACACCCTCGTGCCAAGCCGGAGAGGATACGGCTTCAGGGTTATGACAGAGGTCATCCCACAATAGCTCCATTGCTGCGAGCTTGTCCTCGGTCGTCATTTTATCCAATGGAAAGACGAACTCCATACACGCCTCCTCTAGATACTTTATGCATTATAAATAGGTGGAACACAAGTGGAGCACGCCAAAAAGAAAGCCTCTAAGGTAAGGGGATGAATTCATTATATTTTTTGATCGAGCCGACTGGATTCGAACCAACTGCCTCTGAAAATAACCTGGCGTCCTGACACTGTCTGCCCGGCCTTTCCTGCTACCGCTGCCGCTCGCACTCATCTTCCGATTGTTTTTCAGGAAGCCTCACCACGAAAACTGCTCCCTGCTGGTTCTTGCTCCGTGCGGTGATGCTGCCTCCATGGCGTTCCACTATCCTTCGGCAGATAGCCAGCCCCATACCGGTGCCCTCGTAGGGCGCGTTTTTCCCGTGGAGCCTCTGGAAAGGTTTGAAGATGTTTTCGAGGTAGCATTCGTCAAAACCTATTCCATTATCCTGCACCCTGATTTCACGGAAGCCGTCGCAGTCTACGGGCGCGGCATAGACCCTGATAGCGGGTGCTTTCTCTCCCCGGTACTTCAAGGACCCGTTCCTGATTTTAGATTGCAGATTGGAGATTGCAGATTGTGAAAATCTAAAATCCAAAATCTACCGATTTTCTATGACCGAGAGCTAATTTATATATGACAAGGATTAAGATCGTAAACCCTACTTGAACGAGGGTTTCGGGAGATTTTGGCACAGAGGCGCACAAATAGGACGAACCGATAGCCTGCCCCGGCTGCTCCCTGCTGCTGAACGCTCACGGTTCACCGCTGTTAATGACAGCACATGGCCCTCTGGTTTGAAATGCCAGTGACCATATCAAGCGTTCCGGCAAGGTCTCTAAATTCAAATGGCTTTTCCACGTACCCGCGGCTACCCTTTTTGATAGCCTCCTCTTTTACATGTGGCATGCACGACCCGGTCATCATTATAAAAGGCAGGCCCGGAAACCGGGATGAAACGTAGTCCAGAAGTTCGAGCCCTGTTTCGCCCGGCATCATGAAATCCGAAACTATCGCATCGAAGTGTGAGTGCTCAAGGCATTTTCGGGCTTGAGCCACGCTGGAGGCCAGCTCCAGTTCAAAGCCATAAGCACCCAAAAATTCGCTCATGAGATACAGGAGGTCTTTGTCATCGTCGACAATCAGGACCCTGACCATTTCGATTCTCCTTTGCGCTGGAAGCGCATCCGATGCGCTGGAAACGCATCGGAATAAACCCGCGGACGTCTTCTCGAAAGAAAGGCCGACTCCCAAGGGCCCTCTGGGGGCTTTTTTATAACGTCCGTTAAAAATAACAAGAGTCCGAAAGATAAAATAGTAGTAATTTGCAGTATTTTATCGATAAACAGTATAAATTCTTATATTGTAATTGCGGCATCTCGCCGTCACTCTTACTGGCATTTCGGTATCACTTTTGAATACTTCCGGGCACATTCAGCAGGATTTGAAAAGACCCCTTCAATTCTTCAATTAATGAATGGAGCGAAGGATTACGCCGGAAGTTCTGCCGGTTCTCCCGCCAAGGAAGGGAGGATCCGGTATCCTTTCCGGTAAACGAACAACGCCGAAATAGTATGCGCGAAGAGAGCCCACCATCCTGACCATATCCTGGAGGTTCTGAGGTTTGACAATGAAGGAATCCGCCCCCATTTTGAAGCCGGAAGACATATGCTCCCTTCTTCTCGATGATGTTAGCAGCACAACAGGTATTTTTTTCAGGTAAGGGTGCCCCTTAATTTCCTTTAGTGACTCCAATCCATCCTTTCGTGGCATCATAATATCCAGCAAAATCAGGTCGGGTCGCGGGGAAGTCCCGCGGGCTACGTACTTGCCACTGTGCAGCAGGTAGTCCATAGCTTCGAGCCCGTCTCCCACCCAGCGCAGGTCCACTGCAACCGGACTTGCTTGAAAGGCTTCCTTAACCAGGATGTAGTCGTCTTCATCATCGTCGGCCATCAAAACGACTATCTCGGGGGCATTCCAACTCTGTTCCCTAACGTCATCCCCAACGTCCTTCGCCGATGCACAATTTTGTGAAATTGCCATAATCGCATCTCCTTTCGGACAAAATGTGTTGGTTCGGAAAAGTTAGTGATTTAGACCGTTTATTACCAGATAATCATTCCTGTTCAAGTAGTAAAATACTGTATTCTTTGACTACATTACTTAATCAGTCGCCAGTGGCCGGTTATTCTGACGACTGGCCACTGGCGACTGCTTTTTTTTGGCCTATTTTTGAAAGTTATTATAAGGTACCCGCCGGGCGGGTTTGCCGGCTTAAAAAACGGACGTTTGGGAAAGGAACGGGAATGGATACTTATTACATTGACGGGGAATTTGTCAGCGACGACAAGTCGATTATCAGCGTAAAAGACATTATCGTACTGCGAAGTTTCGGGGTATTCGATCTGCTTATCACGTATAACAAAAGACCCTTCCATTTGGAAGATCACATAAAGAGGCTGGAAAATTCGGCAAGATGCATCGGTCTTGAACTAAACCACACTGTATCTGAAATCTGTGAGATCGTCCGCGAGACGCTCAGCCGCAACCCCCACCACCAGGAATCGGCTATTCGAATTGTCTGCTCCGGCGGAGTCAGCTCAGATGGCCTTAATCCTGAGGGCTGGGGCATCCTGATGGTGATGGTCACGCCAAGACCCGAGCTGCCCGGCAATTGGTATACCGACGGCGCAAATGTTATCACAGTAGATGGGGAAAGATTCATTCCGGCTGCCAAAAGCACATGCTATCTGACGGCTGTGCTCGCAATGCGGAGGGCGAAAAAGGACAATGCAATCGAGGCTGTCTACGTCGATCGAAACAACCGCATTCTCGAAGGCACTACAACCAATTTTTTCTGTTTTATAAAAAACAAACTGGTCACTTCCCATCGGAACATTTTACCCGGAATTACCCGCAGCGTCATAATCGAGCTTTCGAAAGAGTTTTTTGACCTCCAAACCCGGGACATCGGCATATCTGAACTGCCCGACATGGAAGAGGTGTTTATAACCGCTTCCAATAAGGAGATCGTACCGATTGTGCAGATAAACGGCCGGCAAATCGGAAACGGCCGAGTGGGCGAGCGGACCAGCAAGATCATGCAGCTATTTCGAAATTATACGAATGCCTATGGAGAGGGTGGTCCCTGCATGGCTCTAAACACATGCAATTGACCCGCTTATCTGTGAAAGATTATGTGCAAAGGGTGGCCGATGGTTATCCCACCCCTGGAGGTGGCAGCGTCTGCGCTCTTGCAGGGAGCCTTGGAGCGGCCCTTTGCCTGATGGTTGCAAACCTCACACTCGGCAGGGAGAAGTACCGGAGCGAGTGGCCGGAAATGCACAAACTGAGTCATTCTGTCAGCAATCTGCTCTCAGGTTTACTTGAATTGGCGGAGCGCGACGCTGAAGCTTACGACGGAGTGCTCTCGGCTTATAAACTGGATCAAAAAAACGAATCACAAAAAGAGGAGCGCAGGGACGCCATCGACTCAGCTATGAAGCAGGCAGCTCTAGTGCCCATGGAGGTGTTGCGGGCACTCGCAAAGCTCACGGACTTTGTCGAAGAGGCGATCGAGAAAGGCAACCCGAATTGTCTGTGCGACATCGCTGTTGCCGCCCAGTTGATCCGCGCAACGGCGATTGGCGCCTCCTATAACGTCCGGGTAAACCTTTCGAACATCGCGGATAAAAATTTCTCATCATGCTTGCAAAACGAAATGACAGGGTTAAAAAACAATATCGTTCAGGCGATTGACAGACTGGAAGCCAGGATCGAAGTTGCTTTCAAGATGT
This sequence comes from Syntrophobacter sp. SbD1, assembly GCA_900290365.1. Classification (GTDB taxonomy): domain Bacteria; phylum Desulfobacterota; class Syntrophobacteria; order Syntrophobacterales; family Syntrophobacteraceae; genus SbD1. The sequence continues at coordinate 44,034 of OMOE01000148.1, forward strand.
AATTATTCTCACCCAGCTTTTAAGTGAGGGTGAAATCCTGATGCAAGAACTCAATATCATCAAGGCACGGTTGGCTGAGGACTTCCGGCGCGAGAAGAACTGGAAGAGGTGGGGACCCTATCTTTCCGAACGGCAATGGGGAACGGTGCGGGAAGACTATTCCGCCGACGGTGAAGCCTGGGAGTACTTCCCTCACGACCACGCAAGGAGCCGTGCATACCGCTGGGGGGAGGACGGTCTGCTGGGCATAACGGACCGCGAGGGGCGCCTCTGTTTTGCGTTGGCGCTTTGGAACGGCCGTGATCCCATACTCAAGGAACGGCTTTTCGGCGTGAGCAACAAAGAAGGCAATCACGGCGAGGATGTTAAGGAATACTACTTTTACCTGGATTCAACCCCGATTCATTCCTATTGCAAAGCCCTGTATAAGTATCCCCAGAAGGAATTCCCTTACGCGCAGCTTGTTAGCGAAAACCGCAAAAGAAGCCGCAACGAGCCGGAATTCGAACTCATAGACACGGGCATCTTTGAAGAAAACCGCTATTTCGATATCTTTGCAGAGTATTGCAAGGGCTCTCCGGATGATATCCTTATCCGGATCACGGCGGCTAACCGGGGTCCACGGACTTCCACACTCCACATCCTTGCGACCCTTTGGTTTCGCAATACCTGGTCATGGGGCCGAACAGGGGAGGCATACTGGCCAAGGCCAAAAATCCATGAGGCCGGAGCGGACATGCTGGTTAGCGAGCATGCATCGCTTGGCCGGTTCCATCTTGCCGCCGCGCCCGGACCCGATGGAAAGCCCCCGAGATTTCTATTCACGGAAAACGAAACAAACTTCGTCAGGCTCTACGAAGCCAATAATCCGGGTCCATACGTCAAAGACGCATTCCATGAGTTATTGGTCCACGGGCGCGAGGAGGCGGTAAACCCCGCAAAGGCAGGGACAAAAGCGGCAGCCTGGTACAAGCTGGAGGTTCCGGCAGGCTCCGAACAAGTCATAAACCTTCGGCTTTTCGAACATAGAAGTTCCCCGGAAAAAATATTTGGAGAGCAATTCGATCTGACTTTCAGGAAACGAATCGAAGAAGCTGATGAATTTTATCAATCAATAGATCCAAAGGGCCTCACGGTAAATGAGCGCAAGATATCGAGGCAGGCCTATTCCGGTCTTTTGTGGTCCAAGCAGTTCTATCATTTCAGCATAAAGGACTGGGACGATGGAGACCCCGGCGAACCACCCCCTCCTGAAACCCGGAAGTCCGTCCGCAACAGTGACTGGACTCACCTCTATAACCGGGACGTCATCTCGATGCCCGACAAATGGGAGTATCCCTGGTATGCGATATGGGACCTGGCATTCCAGATGCTTCCGTTTGCAGAACTGGATCCCTTCTTTGCAAAAGACCAGCTCATATTGCTTCTGCGCGAGTGGTACATGCACCCTAATGGGCAGTTGCCCGCCTACGAGTGGGACTTCAGCGACGTAAACCCGCCCGTATTCGCCTGGGCCGCATGGCGTGTTTACAAGATCACGGCGCCTCGAGGCGAACGCGACCGGCAATTCCTCGCCAGGGTTTTCAACAAGCTGCTGCTAAATTTCACCTGGTGGGTGAACCGCAAGGACCTTGATGGGAAAAACCTTTTTACAGGGGGCTTCCTGGGACTGGACAATATTGGAATTTTCGACCGCTCCCGCCCGCTGCCGACGGGCGGACACCTGGAACAATCCGATGCAACTGCCTGGATGGCCTTCTACTGTGCTACTATGCTCTCGATGGCCCTTGAACTGGCAAAATTTTACCCTCCTTACGAAGACATGGCATCCAAGTTTTTCGAGCACTTCATCAATATTGCGGACTCGATAAACAATTTCAGAGGCACGGGGCTTTGGGACGACCAGGATGGATTCTATTACGACCATCTTCATCACGACGGCGAGTTCGTCCCCCTGCGAATCAGGTCATTGGTGGGAATAATCCCGCTGATTGCCGTCGAAGTAATCGAAGACGAGGTGATTCAGAAACTTCCCGGCTTTATGAAGCGCATGAACTGGTTTTTGGAAAACAGAAAAGACCTTGCGGGAATATCGACATGCATGGCAAAAGACGCAAAAGAGTCGGGGCGCCGCTATCGGCTGATTTCCATTCCCTCGCGTGACAGACTCGTTCGATCGCTTAGGCATCTGCTGGACGAAAATGAATTTCTCTCCGCCTATGGAATCCGCTCTTTGTCCAAGATCCACGAGAAAAGTCCTTTTGAGTTCAAATTAAAGGATACTTTGCTGAGTGTTGGCTACGTTCCAGGGGAATCCGACTCGTATCATTTCGGTGGAAATTCCAACTGGCGGGGTCCGATCTGGTTTCCGATCAATTACCTGCTGATAGAGGCGCTTGAACGCTATCATCATTTCTACGGAGACAATCTGCGTGTGGAGTTCCCCACAGGTTCCGGGGAACTGATGAACCTGGATCAGGTGGCCAAAGAACTAACCAGAAGGCTTGTCGGCATTTTTATGCCGGGCAAAGACGGCCGCTGTCCCTGGCACGGGGAAATACCGAATTTTGCAGAAGATCCCTTCTGGCGCGATCTTACACTTTTTTATGAGTATTTCCATGGTAATAGCGGACGAGGTCTGGGGGCCTCCCATCAGACCGGCTGGACCGCCCTGATTACAAGAAATATAAGGGACCTGGCCGGAAGCGGCAGTAACACATGAAGAAGCCCGCCGAGGAAGGCGGCGATGCCTTTACCCTTTATTCCCGTGTGGCGCCGCCGGCGCCCAGCCGCATGAATGCTTTCTCGAGCCTTCCTCGGAAGATGACCGCAAGCGCACCGGATGCCAGCCCAAAAGCAGCGATGGACCAAAACATCCAGTATTGCTCTCCCTTGAGAGAACTGCCTTCCAGGCTGAGCAAAATTGTTCCGAAGAGCCTGCCCGCAGTTGACAAAACAAGGTATTCCATTGTGGAAACGGCGCTCAGTCCAAAAATATAGCAGAAATAATCCTTAGGTATTCCTGGAATGAAAAACAGCAAAAAGACTAGGAACAAACCTTTGCTTTTTACAATATAATCGAACCGTTTCATGATTGCCGGGGGAACGATTTTTTCCGCCAGTGGTTTCCCGAACACTCTGGCGAGCAGGAAAGCAACGTATGATCCGATAGTCAATCCGATGGTGGACAGCACTGTCCCGTTGATAAGACCATATAAATATCCGCCCAGTATTCCTGTGACCTCCCCCGGAATGGGTGCGATAATGACCTGTACAGACTGGAGCGCAATAAAGCCGGCAGCGCGCCAGGCGCCCAGGGAGTCCAGGAACTGAAGCATCTTTTGCTTGCGTACAAAAAGACTGACCAGGTCGAGATGGTAAAGGGAAAAGGACATTCCCCCTATTATCAGAACAAAGGCAAAGAGCCTGAGCCACACGAAGTTGAGTTTTCGAGCTTCGGTTTCCGCCATTGCACCCCCTGTTGTCATCGGGTTTCCCTGAATCAGATTAATCAATCTCCGGCGTTACGCCAAGGTAATATCTCAATTCCTCAATCCCTAAATTCTTAAATTTAACTTCTAAATTCCTCAATTCCTAAATTTAACTTCTTTATTTACCATCACCTTGCAAGCTATAATCCTTTACTCACTCTGTAGCTCACACAGATTTTTGAAACAATTGCCTGCGCAATAAAAAGCTTTTAGCGAACGGCGTCGGCTTTATGATTTCGGATTTGCGGAAAAAAATGGCTGTCATAACGATATCCGGAGAGCCTGGTGTTTTAGACAAAGAAGTGGCGGCGCGGCTTGCCGGTCAGTTGGGGTTCTTGCTGATAGACAAAGCCGGGATTGCTCAACTCTCGGGCGAAATGGATCTGGAAGAGGCCCGGCTTCAAAAGGTGGACGAAGCGATCTCAAGGGGGGACACTGATATCGATTCGGAAACCGAAGCTTGCGCCCGGCTCTTGCAAGACTCTGTTGCCCAGTTGGCGGAAGAACAGGACGTAGTGATAATCGGCAGGGGCGCACAGGGATTATTCCGCAATCTGCCGGGCACATTGCATGTGCGGTTTATTGCGCCGCGTGATTTTCGCGTTTCGCAGACGATGACCCGCGGGAGATTGTCCGAGCGGGAAGCCCGAAGGCTGATTAAAACTCAGGAACTGGAGCGGGCCCGTTACCTGAAGTTTCTTTATAATTTGAACCCGTCGGACCCGGGCCTCTACGATTTGACCATCCGGATTGATCGGTTGTCGATCGGGCAGGCATTGAAAGTGATAGTGACGGCTGTTGATGAGATGGAGCTTCGGCAGGTCCCGAGGGACCGGATCGTAAAGGACCTTTTGCACCAAATGCCGGAAAGAAAAGACAACGGACGATTTGCCAACGCCGCTGAAACGGAATTTGCAGGTTTTCTCGAATTTTATCATATCCCGTTCGAATACGAATGTCGCACTTTCCCTTTGGAATCCGATGCGCACGGCAAGGTAACGGAGGCTTTCACACCCGATTTTTACCTCCCGGAACAGGACCTCTTCATTGAATTAACCACTATGAAACAAAGTCTGGTGACCCGTAAGAACCGGAAAGTCCGGAAACTGCGCAAACTCTATCCCAATGTTAATATACGCATCTTTTACCAGCGGGATTTTTACAATCTGATGGCCAAGTACGGCTTACTAGCCGACAAGCCGGTTCGCAATGGATGATATGCCCGATAATATTGTCGAGATTTTGATCTCACAACAGGCGGTTGAAAGGCGCATTGCCGAAATGGGCAGGGAAATCGCCGCCGCCTATCAGGATAGTCTGCCGCTGCTGGTCGGGGTGCTCAAAGGATGCATGATCTTCATGTCCGATCTGGTAAAACAGATCGATATCCCACTGGAAATTGATTTTATTTCGGCAATGAGTTACGGAGGCGTACAAAAGTCCAGCGGCGCGGCGCGGATAACAAAAGATCTCGACTGTGTAATCGAAGGACGAGACGTACTCCTCATTGAAGGTATCGTAGATACCGGGATGACCGCCGGGTACCTTCTGCGCAACCTGCAGGCCCGCCAACCCCGCAGCCTGCGCGTGTGCACACTCCTGGACAAGGAAGTCCGCCGAATCGTTAAAATTCCCATCTCATTCAGGGGCTTCAGCGTCCCCGACAGGTTCCTGGTGGGCTACGGCCTGGATTTCCGCCAGCTCTACCGTAACCTGCCCTACATCGGCGTCCTGAGTAATGAAATTACCGGACTGGACCGCAGGTGAAGAGTGATCCCCGAAAAATGATCACTGATGCTTGACACTCAATTTTCCGTGCATAACTTCATAGCTGAGTCCTGAGAGGTCGGAGTAAGAAGCCCAGTGAATACGCTCGGCGGAAATACTCAACGGAAAAAAGAAGGCTCAAAAGCTTTCGATGGGAAGTTGAGAAAAAAAGCCGGGATGAGCGCAAGCAAAAGCTGGGAAGCTGAAAAGGTCACTTAGGGCTCAACTTTTTTCGATTGCCTTCTCCTTATCTTTACAGACGAATATTGTTGATAAAAAACAGGCCGGATTGACTCTTCCGGCCTGTTTTTTTCATAACAGTTCACTCCAGCAACTCATGTCCCTGCCGGTCATCCTGTTTCTTGACGCCGCCGGAGGCTGCGACGGAACCTGCCGCGGTCCCACCGCCCGCCGCCGAAGGTTTGGGTGGCGAACCTGTCTGCGGTCCCACCGCCCGATCAATGCAGCTTTTTCACGTTTACCGCCATAGGCCCTTTGGCCCCCTGCTCCTCCTCGAAGGTGACGAGATCGCCTTCATTGAGGCTCTTGAAACCCAGTCCCTCGATGCACTTGTGATGGACGAACAGATCTTTTCCACTCTCCGTTTCGATGAAACCATAACCCTTGTTGTCATCGAACCATTTTACTTTGCCTTCCATAATAGCAATCCTTTCACGGATGTTAGCATCCAAGCCTGATTTATTAATAATTTAATACATTTGTTTAGAACAGTCGTTAGTGGTCAGTGGTCAGAAAAGACTGGTTTCTCAGCTTTTTCCGGCCACTGGCCACTGCCTTTTCCCGGGCACCGGCCACCGGCCACTCTGACTTGACAAGGGCAATGGTCCGTTTACGCGAGTTGATGCCTTCGGTGCTGAAGGAGCACGGTGAACTTTTGCCTGCTTTCGATATCGCCGAGGCTGACGATCATTCCATCGTTAAGGCCGATCTGCCCGGGATAGAGCCCAAAAGCCTGGATATAAGCCTGAGCGGAAATGTCTTCACCATAAGGGGCGAAAAGAAAGAAGAACGCGAGGAGAAAAACGAGCGTTATTACACTGTGGAGCGGCAGTTCGGCTCTTTCAGCCGTACGTTCATGCTGCTTCGGAAGTCAAGGAAGAAGGGATTGAAGCCTCCTATAAGGATGGCGTACTGAACGTAACGATTCCCAAATTGCAACGTGCGAAACAGAAGAAAATTCAGGTAAAAATGAACTGAACGAAATTGGGCGAATGGGTGAAAGGCAAGTTGAACAGTGCCGGGATGCTTTTTTCCCGTTCACCCATTCACCCGTTCTAAGCAACTCATCCGTTCTTTACAGCTTGTAGCCGATCTTTCGGAGCAGGTCCTTGCGCCAGTTGATTTCAGCTTCGTCTTCAACGCCCTTGGTTGAAAAACCGTCCACAACGCCCATAACACCACGGCCCTGCTCCGTTTGCGCCATAATCACTTCCGTGGGGTTGGCCGTTGCGCAGAATATCCGGCACACCTCCGGGACCATCTTGATAGTGTTCAAGACATTTACAGGATAGAATCCGGGTCCGAGAAAAATGATAAAGCTATGACCGGCCGCAATGAGTTGGGCGTTCTTTCGGGCAAGCTCGATCATTTCCGGGTCGGTCCCCGACCACCGGACCAGGCATTTGCCCGAGGCTTCGCAGAATGCGACACCAAACCTGATGCCCGGCACGGCAGACACAAGCGCCTCGTGGATGTCCTCCACGGTTTTGATGAAATGAGTCTGGCCAAAAATGAAATTGATCTCTTCAGGCTTTTCGATCCTCACGGTGATTAGCTGCATTATCAATACTCCTTCCCCGCCCTTTGGGCTATTCCCAAAACCGTGCGGACATATGCCTTACTGTGGTTGTATTCCCAGATAACCGCTTCCCTGTCCGAAGGGAATCTTGCCTCACACCACCCATGCGCGCGCAGATAATTGGCGGTGCTGAAAATAGCGTCCTCAGCATTATAGAGGTCTATGCGCCCGTCACCATTGCCATCAGCACCAAACTTTGCCAGGCTGCTCGGCAAAAATTGCGGCCAGCCGATGGCGCCCATTACGGATCCTTTGAGTGACTCGGGCCTTATCCCATGCGTATTTTCCAGATCAAACAGGGCGTACAGTTCCCTGTAAGCCCAATCGGAACGGTCAAGCAGCTTTTTGTCGAAAGCCTCACGCCCCCACTTCTGACGGTCCCTCGCCGAAAGAAGCCTCCACACTTTATCGCGGTTAGCCTTCCGATCCATTATGGAAAAGGTCGAAAATACTGCAAGCGTTGAGGTTTTTCCGGTGTATGATCCGAAATGGGTTTCGACCAGCATAATCGCCGCAATGACTTCGGGACCCACTCCGTAAGCCGCTTTGGCCCTTCGGAAACAATTGCGGTGATCGGCTATGAATTGTCGTACTGCCGCTATTTCCTGAGGCGCCAGGAAATGGTCATAGTTCGCCTGGCCTTCCCGGATCTTCATGGTCTGGGCTACAAGCCCGAGCATAGGGGGCGGGACGGAGCGGAAGGCGCCGGCGACCTGCGAAGGCGAAAAACCGTCCTGCAACAACTTGTGCTGAAGACCTCCATAAACCTCTTCAGCCGAATTGGCGATCCAGGGATCAAATAAGAGAACCATGAAAATCAAAGCGCACAGAAATGCAAGCAGGCAATTCAAGCGGTGGGACCGCAGCCAGGTTCGCCGCTGCCTCCGGCGGCGGCAGGCGGTGGGACCGCCAGCACGGACAGGGATCGCTTTTTTCAACATCTGGTGACACCTCATAGCGGATAACCGGAATCAGTGAATCGACTTTTGAGTTTTGCCTTGAGATTAACAAATTATTTATTATAGTTTATCGGCGCTGTTTATGCAAACGTGGCTGACGGGGATCCACGGTAAATTTGTTCTCCTTCAAGGATACATGCATCAATTGTTACAATGACGAACAGAGGACTCTCAGAGGGAAACAATTGAATAATCCGGAAAAACAAAAAGCTATTAATTCAGACCCCTGCGCATCAGCCTGCCACGGCAGTGCTTCCGGGCCGGGGGCGGAATTTAAAAGGGAGGGAATCGATGATTTCAAACACCGCAAGGACCGTATTTTCGAAATAATAGCAAAGATGCTCGACCTGAACCTGTCTGATCGAGACTCATGTCTGGAATGGAAAGAGAAGCTGGAGGCCAACAGATTCAACATGGTAGTCGTCGGGCAGTTCAAACGCGGGAAAACCTGCCTGATAAACGCACTGCTCGGCTCGCCGATACTTCCGGTTTCGGTCATTCCCCAGACATCGATAGTTACCATACTCGTATACGGCCAAAAGCCGGCCGGGAGGGTGTTTTTAAAAAATGAGAAAGCCTTCGATATTCCCGTCCAGGCACTGGCCGATTACGTAACCGAGACCGGAAACCCCAAAAACGAGAAGGAAGTCGCCGAGGTTGTCGTAGTCTTCCCCTCACCCTACCTCAAAGACGGGGTTCGACTGGTCGATACGCCTGGCGTCGGATCGGTCTACATTCACAATACCGATGTCGCATACCGTTATCTTCCCAAATGCGACGCAGCCCTGTTTTTACTATCTGTGGACCAACCGGTGAGCAGCGCCGAAATCGAATTCCTCAAAGACGTGCGCGAATACGCCGGCAGGATCTTCTTTCTACTGAACAAGACGGACTATCTTTCGTGCGAGGAACTCGACAGTGCCCTCCTGTTTGCAAAAGAGACACTCCAACAGATTATGGGACCCGATGCCATAAAGATCTTCCCCATTTCCGCCAAACTCGGGCTCCAGGCAAAACTCGACGGATCTTCCCAGGGTCTTGCGGCAAGCGGACTTCCCTGTTTCTCCGAAGCTCTGGACCGATTTTTGGTAAAGGAGAAGGGCAAAGTGCTTATCGAGTCAGTCTCCGGGAATCTTCTAAAGGTGCTTTCCCGCGCAAGACTTGAAAATGAACTCGAGCTGAAGTCCCTTGTGACTCCGGTCGAACAGATCCGCGAAAAAATAGCCGCTTTTGAGACCAAGAAACTGGAACTCATCGAGCAGAGGCGGACATTCGACGACCTTTTTAGCGCGGAGATCAAGCGCCTCATTGTAAGTGAGTTGGACCGAGGGGTCGCCGCTTTGAAGGAAAGGCTCGTTTCCGAGATGGAAGAGCAGTTCAACCGGTTTTACGAATCAAAAAAAGACCTTTCCCTCAAAGAGCTTAACGATGCCATCGCAGCGTTCGTTCTGGAAAAAATCCGGGAGGAGTTCACCGCCTGGCGCGAACTCGAAGAAGATCGGCTCTCGAGTGCATTTGACTCCATTTGCGCGAGGTTTGCGTCGAAAGTAAACGAGATGACCGATTCGCTGCTGGACTTTTCCTCTCAGCTCTTTTCCATACCATTTGAATCCATCGAGGTTCAATCTTTCCGGGACTCCGGGTCTTCCTTCCAATACAAGTTCCGGGACGACGCGGTTGGCCTTGGAATGCTGGCCGATTCATTGACGCAGGTCGTCCCCGGGTACATAAGCGGAAGGTGGAAATTCCAGCGTCTTAGAGACTGGGCCGTTCGAACCGCAAACAAGATGATCCTCGGTAAAAGAAAACGACACATGCGGGAAATGATAGAGATGCAGGCCGGAAGGCTCCGGTCGGACTATCTGGACAGAATAAATCGCAGCGCTTCCCGCTTCAGATCGCGTATAATCGGCAACATGGACACAATTGCACAGGGAATAGCGCGGGCAATAGAACGCGGAATCGACCTTCGCCTCAGGGGAGAAGAGGAAGCCGCCCGGATGCGATCACATCTGGAAGATCGGCTTTCCGAAACGGATCGAATAAGGAACGAGCTTTCCCGAATCCGTGAAGAGTAGACAGGAGTGCGGGCATGGCCCCGCCATGAAGACCTTGACGCGAGGAGAAGCACATGAACGGAAATATCTCCGAATCTCTTAAAAGACAGCGCGAGTTGATATTGGAGGAAAGCAGCGAGCAGGCGCTCGATCGACACACCAGTCTGCTGGAGATCGCTATCATTTCTTTATACAACCGCCTTGCAAATCGGCCGGGCTCGGAGGCATTCCGTGCAGGTGGTGCGATCGTGGCGGTCGGCCCCTTTGGACGAGGCATATCAAGTCCCACCCAGGCTGTTCCAATCCTGTGTCTTCAGGCCGATGATTCGTCTATCAAGGATCCCTGGATCGATGAGATCACCGGACCGCTCATCGAAGCCGGATGGCCCGTTGAAGCCTTGCAGGGATCGGTAAGAACCATTATGGATCAGGTGAGATCCGATTACGGTTTATTTTTAAAACTCACTGACCTGCGCTATATTTCCGGAAACCGCAACATCGCCGATCAACTCGACCGGGAAATTGAAGATCACATTTCACAAAACAGAGAATCGCTCTTCCGTTCTTTGCGCGAATCAATTGCGGCACGCAAGCAACACCTGGAAAATTCCCGGGAATGGCTTGAACCCGACCTTGAACAAAATCCGGGAGGACTTTACGAAATTCGGGCCATCCGCGCCGGATGCCGCATCGAATCCCGGATCCGAAACCTTGAGGATGCAATTTTCCAGGGCTATCTTACCCGGCAGGAAGTAGACCTTCTTCAAACAGCGGAGAAAGCGTTTTGCAGATACCTTACGCTTCTGCAAGCCACATCGGGCCGGGCAGGCAGCACACTCCTTTTTGACGATCAGGAGACGCTTGCCCGCAAGCTGGGATATGCGGAAAAATCGGGTTTTCTTCCGGTCGAAATCTTCATGCAGCATGTTCACCAGTTGTTTGAAGGAGTTGCCGAGGTTTCAAGGGAATTCTGGGAAAGACTCGATGAGGGTGGCGCCACCGGGGCCGAAGAAACCGAGACCGTCATAGAGGAAGGAATAACCGCCAGGTCAGGGAAGATTTACATCCTGACCGACCGCTACCCGGCAACCCCGGAACGCATGGTTCATCTCTTTGCAGTCTGCGCCCGGCTGGGTCTTGGGCTGGCAAACGTTACGAGACAGTGGATATCTCACAATAAAAACGTCCTGGATGCAGCCTCGGGAGATCCCTGCTTTAAAGATGAATTCATGGAACTGCTTCGGGCCGATTCCCCGGAAGTCTCCGTGTTGCGGCGATTCTACGACTATGGCCTGATGAGCGCCCTCATTCCCGAGCTTGTCTCTGCGCACGGTTTGGTCCAGCATGATCAATTTCACCTCTACCCCGTCCACGAGCACCATCTGCGGACCGTTTCCGAATTAAAAAAGACCATCGCCGGGGTGTACTCCGAAGAAGAACCTGAACTTACCGTGACGGCTGCCGACCTGGGTGACCCAGCCCCCATGCTGCTCGCAGGCCTGCTGCACGATGTGGGGAAAAGTTCAGGCAGCGGACATGCGCTAAGAGGCGGCGAGATGATACCCGCTGTTGCAAGGCGTCTCGGTCTATCTTCCCAGGAGGCCGAAACGGTCCAGTTCCTTGTGTCCCAACACCTGCTCCTGCTCGACAACGCATCTCTCCGCGATCTGGCCGATCATGAAATGCTTTCAAACTGCGCGGCCGCGGTTGGCAGGAAGGAGTATCTCGACCAGTTGGTCTTACTCACCTTTGCCGACATGATGGCCACCGGTCCCCGAGCCAGGGACAAATGGCGAAACACACCGGTGCTGACGCTCTACTGCAACCTCCGGGGCATTTTGGAAAAAGGCGAACCAAGCTCACGGATAATCTCCGAACGGGTAGCCAGGGTTAGAAAGGAGATCGAGACCCGCGTTTCCGATCTTCTAAGCCCAGGTGAGGTGGAAACCTATTTCTCACAGCTCGCTCCGAGATATTTGATTTCCATTTCCCCGGAGGAAATAGTCAAACACATTCAGTTGAGCCGCAGGCTTCAGCAATCCGATGCAACTTTCATCTGGGAAGTTTCCTCCGGGCGCGAGACCGCGGAGATTACTTTCATGAGTTATGACAGGCAGGGGCTTCTTGCAAAATCGGCTGGACTCCTGACCCTGCACGACCTCAACATCAGCAGCGCCCAGGCATTTACGATGAACGATGAGATTACCCTGCTCCTGTTCCAATGCCGGCTTCCGGAGGGTGGCAAGCCAACTGACTGGAATGCGCTGAAAACGGATATGGACCGTCTGCTCAAGGGAAAGTTGGCCCTTGACTACCGGATTGCGGCGCATTCGGCCGGAAGACCTCAGCCAAAGACATTGAGGGCGGCCCCCAGCAAGATAGTCATCGATAACGATTCCTCGGCCATGTACACTATCCTGGATGTATACACGGCTGATCGCATCGGGCTCCTCTATACCATCACCAGGACTTTGCACGAACTCCAGATACCCATATCCGTAGCCAAAATCACCACAAAGAGCGACCAGGCTGCCGATGCCTTCTACATCAGGAATGAAAAGCGCCAGAAGGTCACAGACCCCGAACAGATCGATGAAATAAAGAAGGCTCTTCGCTTCTGCCTGGATGGTGAGTCGGAGTGGGAAAAATAGTTTTCTTTAAAAAGGAGGCTTATCACATGAACAATTCCGTACTGCTTGAAAAAGACCACCCCCTTGGATGCCTGACCCTCAACCGGCCGGAAACCAGGAACGCGCTCTCATTGGAAATGATACGCTCAATTTCAAACGCCCTTGAAGAGATTCAGCAAGATAGCCGGATATCCATTCTCATCATCCGGGCAAACGGCCCGGTATTCAGCGCCGGACACGATATCCGGGAAATGGCCAGAAAGCATGAAAGTATCGATGAACTGCGTGAAATATTCACTGAGTGTAACAAGATGATGCTCAAGCTCCATGAGATGCCGCAAACAGTGATAGCCCAGGTTCATGGAGTCGCTACGGCCGCCGGATGCCAACTGGTCGCAGCGTGCGATCTGGCCGTCGCCGAAACCGGGGCTCGCTTCGCTACACCCGGCGTAAAGATAGGCCTTTTTTGCACCACCCCCATGATCCCCCTGGTTCGTGTGATCGGCAGACGGCGGGCTATGGACATGCTTCTAAGCGGCAGGTTCATTTCCTCCGAGGAAGCCTTGCAATTTGGCCTCGTCAATAGAGTTGTTTCACCTGAAAAACTCGGCGATGAAACCCGCAACTGGGCTCTCGAACTGGCACAGGCAAGTCCCTTTGTCCTGGGCCTGGGTAAGAATGCCTTCTACTCCCAGGTGGACCTCGATGAAAGGTCCGCTTACCAGTACGCCAAAGAAGTCATTGCCATGAATTGTATGGCGGAAGACGCTTTCGAAGGGATGACGGCATTTATCGAAAAAAGAAAACCGGTGTGGAAAAGCAGCAAAAAATAGTCGTTAATAAGATCAGTGGTCAGTCGTCAGTGGCTGGTCTTCAGAAAAAGCTTTTTCTGGCCACTGTCCACTGACAACTGACGGGAGGTATTTGTTCTTTAACTTTTGCCTTTTTAATTTTGCCTTTTGCCTTGCGCCGGCTGCTCCTCGTGCCAGTTTCCATCGGTGCAAACCTTGCACCCTTTCTCAGTTCAAAGCTCATGCCCCAGGGGATAAGACTTTCCCTCGAACGAGCAGTCGTTTTCTTGAGTCGTTTGCATATTTTCCCCCTTATCTCGGATACACTGAACACTCTTTCCAGTAATCCTTATGTAACGGTAAGCATTCCAGGAAACCGTTACCATCCCCTCAGTCCTCAGGTCCAAGCGCCATTTCAAAGCCGCGTTCGGTAAAATTATTATCGAAGGTAAAGGCAGTTGCGATCTCGCGCGCCTCCATGATTTCAAAACTCAGGCTGCCGGTGAGGCTGACGCTTCGACTCCTTTCGGCGTGTAACCGCTGCAAGGCCCTGGGGTGCCACCTCTCATTCGCCCAGACGACATCCAAAATCGGCATGATCTTGCGATTGAAGTCCCATATGGCTTCAAGGCTTACTCTGCGCTGCAGAAGAGTTAGCGTCTCAAGGAGAATAGAGGCGTTTATCAACAGCAGTGTATTGTTTTCCGCGAAGTGCTCGAAGGTTGCCCTGGCGCGAACATGCATGTGATCATCACGGACCAGCAGGGCAAACAGTGCGGCCCTGTATTTTCCAAGTGCCGCCAGGGCTTGCCGGTGGAGCGAGCGGCGGTTGGGCTGTTGTTTCAAAAGGAACTGATCCAGGTGGTTTGGCAACCGCAAAAGCGGTGCTCCATACCGGCAGTTTACGGCTTATCCCTGAAAGACATTCCAGCCTTTGCAATTGACTCTCACATCCCGAGAGGTTAATCCTTCTACCAGTTCTCAATGTTAATCGCGGTTTCCCGGCCCCTCCGGAGTCTCTTTTTCCTGTTGGGAACAGGCTGGAATTCAGGTAGAATTAAATATTATATCGCTCGACCTCTAAATTGATCCCGAAATCATCGCTCTTGTGTTGAGAGCGATTGGAGAACACCCCGTCCATTGACTTGAAAGGCTGCCGGAAGATGAAAGAGGATCGCAATTGAAACCAGGCGTCACAGTGACCGGCGCCGCCAGGGCTAATGGAGCCGGTCTTATCTTCCGATCTCTCCGCTCCAAAAACTACCGCCTCTTCTTCTTCGGCCAGGGAATCTCCCTGATCGGCACATGGACGCAGCAGGTTGCCATCAGTTGGCTGGTGTACCGGGTCACNNTGCCTTCTCCAACCAGATTCCGACCCTGTTTCTCGGTCCTTTAGCCGGAGTGGTGGCCGACAGGTGGGAGCGCAAGCGCCTCCTGCTCTGGACCCAGTCCCTCTCGATGCTCCAGGCGCTGATTCTGGCCGCGCTCGTGCTTACCGGCGCAATCCAGACGTGGCAGATAATCGCGCTCAGCCTTTTCATCGGGATAATAAACGCTTTCGATATACCTATCCGTCAGTCTTTCGTGATGCAGATGGTAGAGAAAAAAGACGACCTCGGCAACGCGATAGCCCTTAATTCGGCGATGTTCAACAGCGCTCGTTTCATCGGGCCCATGGTTGCAGGAATTCTAATTTCCACGGTGGGCGAAGGAGTTTGTTTCCTTATAAACGGGATAAGCTACCTTGCGGTGCTGGCGAGTTTAGCGGCGATCAGGCTTGCTCCGAGACAAAACCTCAAGGTCAAGGCGCCTGTTTTGCGGGAGTTCTACGATGGTGTCCGTTATGCTTGGAGTTTCAAGCCCATTATAGCCATTCTCGCGCTGCTTTCGGTCTTTAGCATAGCCGGTGCTCCTTACCTGGTGCTCATGCCCGCCTATGCCAAGGACGTCCTGCATGGGGGCGCCCACACATTCGGGTTCCTGATGTCAGCGGCGGGAATCGGGGCTTTGTCGGCCACGTTGTACCTGGCCTCGCGCAAGAATGCCCACGGCCTGATAAAAATCATTCCCGTGGCCGCCGTCGCCTGCGGCCTGGGGATCGCCTCTTTTGCCCTTTCCAGAAATATTTCACTTTCGATAATCTGTCTCTTCCTGGCCGGGTTCTGCATGATGACTCAGATCGCATCCAGCAATACGATCATTCAGACCGTGGTCGATGATGATAAGCGCGGCAGGGTAATGAGCCTGTTCGCAATGTCATTCATGGGCATCATGCCCTTTGGGAGTCTCCTTGCCGGAAGCGTAGCGGACAGGATCGGGGTCCAGAACACGCTGCTGCTGGGCGCTGCCTGCTGTATAGCCGGGGCCTTGATTTTCGCCTCGAAACTCCCCATGCTTTCCGAACTGCTCAAACCGGTCTTTGCGAACATGGAGATCTGCGAAACGGAGCAGCCAATAGTGAGCGGTGAAAAGACTTAGACAGGATTAAAAATAAAGAAAAAATTTCAATTTATAAACTGCTGTGCCTTTTTTGACCTGTGGCCGTGAAAAGACTTGGACAGGATTAACAGGATTTACAGGATTAAAAATAAAGAAAAAACAAGTATTCGGGATTTGTTGTCGACAAGAGAGAGGCAATGATCGTGCCGATACCGTACGTCCACTGTGGGATCGGTTTCGTGACGACTTTGGTGTCCATCCCGCTGATCCTGCGGAAAATTCCCATGAACCACGCTTACGGTATCCGTATTCGAAAGGCATTCGTATCGCAGCGCAACTGGTACGAAATCAATGCCTATGGCGGCAAGCTTCTCCTCGTGTTCGGCCTGTTCCTCCTTGCCTTCGGTTGGCTGGGCCAAGGCGTCGCACCGCCGCCCACCAGCCCTTGGGCTCCGGTATTTATGGTCCTTCCACTGCTGGCCATCGTTCCCGTCCTTGCCCTCATTATAGCCTTTGCGCGGCGCTTGCCGGATAAGTAGCACGGATATCCCCATGCTTTGCAACCTGCTGGAATCACTTCTTGCGAATATGGAGATCTCTGAAACGGAGTAGCTGCGTCCGATTTGCACAATTTGCAAATTGAATTGACAATGAAAGCTTGCGAGCAGATGTTTACCCCGAAAGGCTTTAGTGGCGTGAGTTCCTCAATCTGAGGGTGTACGGCGCAGAAGACCGCCCCCATCAATGGGCCTTATGATTTTTGCTCCCAAGCGGTAGGCCGACAAGGGTAAAATGTCCTTTTTCTCGGCTACTTAGAAAGCCGAAAATACTTTCTGTAAAACACTGCCGAATCTGCTGAATAGATGGCGAGCGCTGTCCAGATGAAGAAAAAAGTTGTAATCTGAGCGGCGGAAACCTGCTCCCTGTAAACAGCTACTGCAAAAAGAAAATAACAGCTCGGCACTATGTATTGCATAAATCCCAGAGTCGACAGATGCAGCTGCCTGGCCCCCGAGGTAAAGAGAAGAAGCGGAAAGGCCGTGACCAGGGCCGAGGCCATTAAGGAAAGATCGATGCCGTACCCCATGTGCAGGAAGGCTCCACGGTCCGTTGCATACAGGTAGACAAGCCAGCCAGCGGCGGGCGGGAACAGGAGCAGGGTTTCGATGCTCAGCCCCGCGAGCGCGCTCACTGGCGCCACCTTGCGAATAAGCCCGTAAGCGCCAAACGCGAACGCCAGTGAAAAAGCAATCCACGGGAACTGCCCCAGGCTGACAGTTAAATATAGCACTCCCGTACTGGCCAGAATGACCGCTACTGCCTGAGCTCTTCTCAAACGCTCGCGCAGAAACACCATCCCCATCACGACGTTTAGCAGCGGGTTGATGTAGTAGCCCAGGCTTGCCTGGAGAACAAAACCGTTTATCACCGCCCAGATGAAGATCAGCCAGTTGGCCGAGACCAGCACGGCCGTGCAGATCATGATGCGGAGGATTCGAGGATTTCGCAGAGCCGTCATAAACTCGCCGCGGTTTTTCTCCAGTGCCACAATGGGCACCAGGAAGAAAAATGACCAGACTATCCGATGCAGCAGAATCTGGGTCTTCCGGCAAATGCGTACCTGAGTAGTCTTTGAAAATAAAAAATGGACATGGCAAGGTG
>OMOE01000038.1 GCA_900290365.1 Syntrophobacter sp. SbD1
CTCGACGGGTATACTATTCGCACGGCGGGGGCTCGTCTGCGGGCGAATTCCAACACGTCGACGGTGGTGGAAACCGTCGAAAGGAAATCCTCGCGAGGGTGTGTCAAAGAGAATGCTACGCTTGCTCCCCCGGCGCAATGGGCCACGATGGCCGGCTCACCCACATCTTCAGCCAGTTCCAGGAGACTCTCAAGGGTAACGGACGCGGTTTTCCAGAAATCTATTCCCCAGTCGGAGGGGGGACGGCCGCACCAATCGTCGTGCCCGATTCCCGCCACGCCAAAGCCGTTTCCCGCCAGACATCTGGAGACATGACGCCCAAGGAAGCCGGAAGCCCCGGTGACGAACGCAAGTTCCTTCATGGCCGCCTGCCTGCGAAAGTATAGAGCCTTCCCGGGCTGGTCTGGCGTCTGCTTGCCCAATGCACATACCAGGTGGGAATCAGCCGAGGGAATGGAAACCGTAAATGGCGGGCCAGAGACAAACGTATGTCGTCGAGTGTCGCCGGATAGAGATTGATGTCCGTCTCCCAAGGGGAGAGAATGGTTGTTATCTCGAGTCCGGCCCGGGTGAGCGCGCTCAGATAGCGCGACAGGGGGAATGCGTTTTCGCCGCCGTAGAGATGATGAAGCGGATGCGCATCGAGAAATCCGGCAAGGTCCGATTCCTTGTCGACCACGTGTTCGCGCGTGGCAATGAATGTGCCTCCAGGTTTTAGAACCCGCCGGAACTCGCGGCACAGGTGTTCCAGGTCGCGGGCATGATGAAGGACCTGCCGCGCGTGAACCACATCGAAGGATTCGTCCCGGAACGGCATCCTCTCGCCAAAGTCCGTAACGACGGTGATTGGCAGCTCGCCTTCAGCGGCCATGGTGCGAATGGCCTCAGCACCCACAAGCAGACTGGGGTCGGGCTCCAAGGCAGTCGTTGTCCATCCGTCGGAGGCCAACGCATAAGATGCGATGCCGCGGCCTGCGCCCACGTCGAGGGCAATTCCGGGCAGGCGCGGGAGCAGTTCGCGAACGGCCGACCATTCGGAACCGGCGTGGTAGCGCCGGGCAGCTTCGAGCAGGGGATCGTCAAAAAAGCAGGCCCTGACAAGAGGGGTTTGGTCCGGCTGCTCTCTGAGCCAATCGACCGCCTGCTCCCAGGTCATTGGATATTTTTGCGCCTGGGAAACGGTCATGTAGAACCCTTAAGTTTACGAATTGTTCGGGCTGGATTCTCACGATTTTCACATTTTGTGCAAACAAACCATTTACCCACTGAAATATCATCGTGCCAGGACGAATTCAATACGGTGACATTGTTGTATTTGGTTTTAAATTTATCCATCCACCATTCAACCGAGTTATTAAAATAGCTCTGTGCAGGTTTAATCCAACCTTCATCTTTGGACCTTTTCGACACTGGGACCATGATGAAAGAGTTTTTCCGAACAATACGATAACATTCTGAAATTGAGTTTAAAATCCCTTCCTCAGTAAAATGTTCAAGAGAACCTATAGAATAGGCATAGTCGAAAAAGTTATTACCATAATCAGTTTTAGTAGCATCACAAATCGACAATCGTTCAGAAGGGATTCCTCTTTCATACGCCTTTTGTATTAAAAAGTCTGAGATATCACATCCATACATATCGATATCTGGAAATTGTGAACACAGTTCAATAGTTTTACCGGTTCCACAAGCAATATCCAGAACTTTGCCTTGACAGTTAACCATCAAAAACTGTATTTCGTTCCAAACGTTGCCTTCTCCCCATGTTTCTAATACTTGGGCCATGTCTTTGTTCCAGTAAATATCAAGATCTTGACCTTTCGGATCGCCTATTATTAAATTTGAAATCTGGTGACTGAAGTGCGCTTGAAGTTTTATCTTGAATCGTTTTAATCTATCCAAAACAATTGGAGGACATAATTCCTTCAAAATTGCACTTATATCGTTTTTCACGAATTTATCCCCCTAACCGTATGAGTATGATTTATCTAGATGTTCCGCTCACCTGACAAGCTCCAGGCAGGCAACGGCGCGTGAAAATGCGGCGTAGTCCGGATCGTAGGTTTTTTGTACGTTTATATCAAAACACGCGGCGTCCTTAGCCTCTTCACGGGAGGAGAGATGCCAGCGGTCCCCGCTATACTGAAATATTTCCTCTGTATGCCGCAGAGGCTGAAACCTCTGCACGAGCGAGGACACCATCGCAGCGTCAAAGACCTGAAACCAGCCGTGGTTTTTGGCTTTGCCGAAAGGGAAAGTA
Organism: Syntrophobacter sp. SbD1; assembly: GCA_900290365.1. Taxonomy (GTDB): domain Bacteria; phylum Desulfobacterota; class Syntrophobacteria; order Syntrophobacterales; family Syntrophobacteraceae; genus SbD1. The sequence goes on from OMOE01000038.1 coordinate 2,261, forward strand.
AGGAATAGCGATCCTCCTGGCTTTAACAGTGAATAGAGGATATCTACCAGCGGCAGGTAATCCTCGGGGGAATTTTCGTTTTTGCTTTGGTCCCTGGTATAGAAAAAGGTGTTGTCAAGCCCGATATGTTCTATCGTTGAAATACATCCTATGCAGTCGAACACCTTCTCTCGAAAGCATGTACTCCGAAGGTCCTCAAAAACATAAGAAATGCCGAGCTTCCAAAACGCCGTGCCTTCAGGGGCGAGCGTGCTGATAAACAACTTCTTATTCTTGATTTTTTCGTGATCGACTGTGATCCGGTGGTTTAGTGCCGAACCGGCGTCAAGCATCATAGCCGGCCCTGTTGTAAGTTTTTCGAAAAACCATCCGTATTCCACGATGCGCTCGTCAATCCTGTAGCCGAACCGCTCCGTCCCCAGCATCTCATAAAATGAAGCGCTCGAAGAAATGACCTTCTCTATGTTGTCCCATTTATAAGTTTCATATCCTGCCGTCCAAGGTTTGTATCCACCTTTTCGGAACGCATTCAGTTCACGTTGCCACCGCTTTGAAGCACGATAGGATTTCAACCACTTAGATAAAGACATCGCAAATTTCCTAGCGGGAGGAAAAGAAATCACCAACTCGCTCGATTGCTTTTCGCAAGAAGTCGTCCCCCTGCGATTTTTTCCCCCCCGGACACCAAAACGCCCGGATGCGGCTCGCAGCCTCGGTGTTCTCCTCGATGATTTCGGGGAAACATTCAACGGGCGCGGCCGATGCGGGGCCGCCAAAAACCGTACTGACCCCACAGTTGATCCCTGAGCCGTCATGCCCGATATTTTCGACGAGGCTCACGCGCGGATGGAGGCACAAGCCGTTTTTCGAAAACACACAAGCATACCAGTAAATGGCCCAGCTCTTCAAGAGTCCGCTCTCGTTGGCAAGAAGTTGACCCCAGTAGTCGTAAGCGCCGTCAAGATTAAAACGTTGAATGTCTTCGGGGGCGAAAGATCGGATATGAGCGGCGCCATCGCGATGAAAGAACTGCCAGGCCCGCTTCCAGGTCGCCCACCCCCAGCATGAGGACTGCCGCATGAAAAACGACTCCGGCATTTCTTTTGGGTCGATATCGAGCATGTACCCTGCAATATGCATCACCCTCGGCTCATCGGCATACCGCTCTAGAGCCTCGTTCATGTACCGGAGGAAAAAAGGCGATGTAACGATGTCGTCCTCGATTACAATGACACGGCCGTACNNAAAATTGCGCGCACGTTCGTGGACGGTCACGGAAGCGAAGCCGCTTACGCCTTTGAGGTAGTCGCGCACGGCCGCCACAGCCGGGCCGTCGGTCTCGGTCCGCATCCCGTCCGAAAACACGATCAGCTCCGTATCCCGGGCAAGCTCATTTTGAGCCAGGGCTTCGACGGTCATCCGGAGATGGTCCGGACGAGCGTAGGCGAAAAGCGCAACCGGCGCGAGTGTTGACGGAGCCATGAATACCTCGTAAACTTCAAATCTTTATCGGTCTACTACCCGCGTCGG
>OMOE01000036.1 GCA_900290365.1 Syntrophobacter sp. SbD1
CTCTTTACCATCGCCGGACTTTCACCGGCTGGACTGGCAGCCTTATGGGCTGCGAGCTAATCTGGCGCTAATCTAAAAGGGGAAGTGACAGGATCATGGCGAGGCAGGATCATGGGAAAGGGGAGGGGCGTTAAGGCTAAAGGCTAAAGGCTGAATGCTAAAGTTGGGGTGGGGGGAAACCACGGAATACGCGGAATACACCGATGGGAGTTTCGCAGAACGGGGCGGGAAGGACAAAAATATGGGAAGTGTTGAACCGCTAATCCTCACTAATGGCACGCTAATCGGGGGAGGGCAAAACGCTGGACAGGCAGGGTTTCAGAAAATAGCGTAACCAGAGATGAAAACTCGACTCACGGTGCTTCTCGTTGGATTGCTGGTTTCAGGCTGTGTTGATGCGCAGATCAATTCAGGTCCTTCGCCCAACGCTTCCAAACCAACTGTGGAAACAATCGTCTGCATCCGGCATGGCGAAAAGCCGAGCGGCGGGCTTGGACAATTAACCTGCCGCGGCCTCAATCGCGCTCTGGCCTTAGCCGATGTGCTGCCGGCAAAATATGGCCAGCCCCAATTCGTGTTTGCGCCCAGTCCAACCCAGAAAGTGGATGGGCACACCAGCTATTATTATGTTCGGCCGTTGATGACTATTGAGCCGACGGCCATTCGCTGCGGGCTGCCAGTCAATGCACAATTCGGCTACCGGGAAATCGAAGGGCTGGAACGCGAACTCCAAAAGCAGCAATACCAAAAGGCCACCATTTTTATCGCCTGGGAGCACGCACTGCTCGATGACTTCGTCAAGCATCTGGTCGTGGCAAATGGAGGTGATGCGGCGCAGGTGCCTTCGTGGCCGGCAGACGATTACGACAGCATCTTTCTGGTAAGAATCATCCGTTCCTCGGGAGGTCAATCGGTTGCGTTCACGATTGACCACGAAGGATTGAATAATTTGCCGGATGCCTGTCCTCAAATCGCGCATCCGTGAAACTATGGCGAGAAGACAAAACCATTGAGGGACAAAATCGTGGGGAGCAGCCGGAGGGAGTTTTTTAACCGCTAATGGACGCTAATGGACACGGATGGGGGCGAAGGGGCAGATCTACAGGAGGAAAAGGAGGAAACGGAGGGGGGCATGACCACGGGGGGAACCTTTTTTTAACTACGGATTACCCGGAGCGGCGAAGCCGCAACCAAAGGGACCGCTGGTTTTAACCGCAGATTACGCGGATGGACGCTGATGAGAGGCTAACCCGACTTCGCGGATTCGACCGCTGAAAAATTATTTTTGATCCGGCCAACCCTCGATT
>OMOE01000029.1 GCA_900290365.1 Syntrophobacter sp. SbD1
GACCGGACATCCTGGAGTTTTGCGAGCGGCGGAAGTCCCGGCCGGCGGTTCCCCCGCCCCGCCTGCGGCGATTCTGCAAGCAGGCAACCCGGCAGGCGGTCCCACCGCCTAGAACTCAATTCCCTTCATGGCTTTTTGTCCACGGTGAAAAGGATGTTTTATTTCCTTCATTTCGGTCACCATGTCTGCGAGTGCAATGAGTTCGTCGGGGGCGTTTCTGCCGGTTATCACGATGTGAGGGCAGCGAGTCAGGTTTTTAAGGGTTTCCAGCACCTCTTCGGCCGGCAAGAGCCCGTGTGACAGGACTACGTTGAGCTCATCGAGTACGATAATATCGTAATATCCTCTTTTCATTTCGGAGACGGCCTCTTTCCAGCCTGCTTCGGCCAGGCGGCGGTCTTCATCGAGGCTTTCCTTCTTCCAGGTAAATCCGGTTCCGAGCGGTTTGATTTCAATCTCTTCCATCTTTCCGCACGAGAGAAGCTCGCCGTAAGCCCATGAGCCCTTTATAAACTGCAAGACGAGCACCCTCATGCCATGTCCAGCCGCCCGCATGGCCATTCCCAGCGCAGCGGTGGTCTTTCCTTTCCCATGTCCTGTGAAGACTATCAGAAGACCTTTTTCGGAATTCACTATCCTTCCCCATAAAAAAAGCGGGCCGACGCCCGCTTTATGCTTTCCAAACTGCTGAACTCAGCAACTCTTGCCTACACCTCATGAACTCTTTGTCGAAGATGCGCTCTCGGAAGATGCGCTCTCGGTTTTGGCATCAGCCGAACTCGTTTTGCATTCCGCCGGCTTTGCCGTGCTCTGGTTTTTGCCGGCATAGTCGGTTGTATACCAACCTGAGCCCTTAAGGTGGAAAGTACTCATGGAAATCAACTTCCGGAGCTGGCCGCTACAGTCTTCGCACTGTGTCAACGCCGGATCGGAAAATCTTTGCATTGCTTCTTTAGTCTTTCCGCACTTCAAACATTCATATTCGTAGATTGGCATATTTCCGTCTCCCTCGCTTGCATTTCAACTTACCAGCTCAAAAAATCAATCCATTAAATTATAAATCTAACCTTTTATCTGTCAAGGTTTATGTGGCGTCTTCAGGGATAAACCTGATTAAGCGACCCGTTTACGACCTGTAGAATTGAATATTGCCGTTCCAGATCTCCCTTGGGATTTACCGTGTAATTACCTGCAACACCTTGGTAATGCTTCACCTGAAGCAGGTTTTGGAACAAAGTATTGCGGTCCTCCGCGCCCCCCTGACCGCTTCTTGCCTGAAGCAGCATCATAAGCGCATCATAAGACTGTGCCTCAAGATAAGAAGGGGCCGAATTGTAGGTGGATGCGAATTTTTCACTGAACGCTTTTACCTCCGGGTTCTTGCTTTCCGGGAAAAAGGAGGTAGCAAACAGGGCCTGGTCGACATATACGCCTCCGGCCTGCACCAGGGGCGCCTCGCTCCAGAGATTGGTGCCCAACAGAGTGACTCCGACTACGTTATTATAGGGAAGCTGCGGTGCTATGAGCGAGACGGTGCTCACCTGGTCGGGTATGAAGAGTGCATCGAAGGGAGTCCCTTCGGTGGCCGCCATGGGCGCATTTTTCTTGGCTATATTCATGAGCTTCTGGATAGATTGGGTAAAATCGGTGCTTTTTTCGGTATAAGAAGCACTGGCCACCATTGTTCCGCCTTGTTCCTGTACCGTTTCAGCGAAGATTTTGGAGAGTCTTTGCCCATAGCGGTCATCGGGGAAAAGGCATGCAAACCGTTCGTATTTGAGTTTCTCCCTGCAGTAGCGGACCAGCGCTTTGACAAGGTCGCGGCTGTCGATGAATACGTGCAGTACGAAAGAGCTGTCCGAGGAATCATCTTCTTTTTGGGTAAGGGAGAGCAGGGGGACCCCGTCACGATTTGCCAACGGGACCACGGTCTTATTTGCCTGAGCGCCAAGCGGGCCCACTATGGCTAAAACGCCTTCCTTTTTAACCAACTCTTTATAGGCCCGGGCAGCGACGTCTTGCTCCGAGCCTGCGTCCTTTATAACCAGAGAGACTTTCTGACCGGGATGGGCCTCCTTCCAGTCGGAAAGCGCCAGGTTGAGTCCACGGATCACCATATCTCCGTATTTTCCATTAGGGCCGTTTAGCGGGACCATTACCCCGATTTTATCGGGATTCAGAGGAATGCCGGCTTTGGCAACACTTGTTCCCCTGATGGCGGACTGAATCTCGGCAGTAAGCGGATGGCCGGGATTTTGCGCAAGGTCAGCTCTCAATTGCTCCTGGACTTGATCGCCCTGTCCGGCGGCGATTTTGATCTGAGCGTAGCGGAAATCCAGAAAAACCTTCATGAAACCGGAAGGATTCTTCTTATAGAGTTTCTTGACAAGCCCTTCGTCCGCCGCGGCCAGCATCTCTTTTGTCTGCTTGGCCAGGCTTTGTTTCTGTTCCGGGGTACTTGCAGCCGAAAAGCCGGAGGAACTCCAGTCAAAAGCAGTCTCAATATCTTTTTCGGAGGCGTAGGCTCCTACCATCAGCTCAGCCAGGCCGAAGCGTACTTCGGGATGATCGGCAGTCTTTTCCCAAAGGGGAACCGCTTCCTTCATCGCCTGTTTTTGCTTGCCCGTCTGGGCAAGAAGCCTGAGTTGGTTGAGTTTTGCGGCAGTGATGCCATCCCAGGTGGGGTATGCATAAACAAGGTAATCAAAATACTTGGCTGCGATGTCGTTGCGGCCTTGCGCCATGTTGATCTCACCGATTCTATTAAACGATTCGGCAGCCACGGCTGTACTCGGATACCTTTGGGTGATCCGCTCCCAAAGGCTGATTGCGTTGTCGACCTTGCCGGCTCTGTAAGCCTCTTCGGCCTTGCTATACAGGTCTTCAGCTTCCTTTGGGGAGACGGTGGTGAAGCTGGACGACAGGTTTGGAGGCGGCTGTTGGCCGCCGCCGCAACCGTTGAGAAGCAAGATAGCGACAAGGAAAAAAGCCGATGTTCCTTTCCAGACTGTTTTCATAAAAGCCTCATGCAGGGATTTAGGCCTCCACTCAGACAGGGAGTGCAACCAATCCCATAATTTCCAAAAAGTTCCGGTTGCTCAATCCTAAAATAAACAGGGCACGCCTGGTCGCGCGCCCTTTAATACATCGAAAAACATTTCAAGGAAAATCATTTTTCCGACCTGCCACTAACCACTAACTATTATTTCTTCACTTCCTCGAAGTCGGCATCGACCACATCCTCATCGGGTTTTTTCTGCTGCTGAGATTCTGCTCCCTCGGCCCCCTGTTGGGCCTGCGCGCCGGCGGCTCGTTTATAGGCCTCTTCGGCCACTTTGTGGGAGAGTTGCATCAACGCATCAAGATCGGCCTGAATGGCGTCTTTGCTATCGCCCTCCATAGTGGCTCTCAGCTTTGTGATTTGTGCTTCGATATCAGATTTTGTTTTCGCGTCAATATTTTCCCCCATCTCTCGCATCGTTTTCTCCGTGCTGTAGATGAGAGTATCGGCCTGGTTCCTGGCCTCAACGAGTTCGCGCTTCTTTTTGTCTTCCTCCGCGTGCTGCTCGCCCTCATGCACAAAATTCTTTATCTCTTCATCCGAAAGGCCGCTCGATGCGGTGATCTGGATCGACTGTTCTTTCTGGGTCGCCAGATCTTTGGCCGAAACGTGCACTATTCCGTTTGCGTCGATGTCGAAGGTGACCTCGATCTGCGGGATGCCTCTGGGCGCAGAAGGAATCCCAACGAGTTCGAACCTCCCCAGGGTCTTGTTATCAGGGGCCATTTCGCGCTCGCCCTGCAGTACGTGGATGGATACCGCTGTCTGATTGTCGGTTGCGGTCGAAAATATCTGGCTCTTGCGTGTCGGGATCGTGGTGTTTCGCTCGATCAGCTTGGTCATGACGCCGCCAAGCGTTTCGATCCCAAGGGATAGAGGAGTCACGTCGAGCAGTAGAATGTCTTTGACGTCGCCTCTCAACACGCCACCCTGAATTGCTGCCCCAACGGCGACAACCTCATCGGGGTTCACTCCCCTATGGGGCTCTTTGCCGAAAAAGTCCTGCACCATTTGCTGAACTCGAGGCATCCGGATCATTCCACCTACGAGTATAATCTCGTCAATCTCGTTGCGGGAAAGGCCTGCGTCCTTGAGGGCCTGTTCCATCGGATGGACCAACCTGTCGATGAGCTCTTCGACCAATGACTCCAGTTTTGCCCTGGTCAGCTTTATGTTCATGTGCTTGGGCCCTGAGGCATCAGCGGTGATGAAGGGCAGATTGATTTCGGTTTCCATCGTGGTCGACAGCTCGATTTTTGCCCTCTCCGCGGCTTCTTTCAATCTCTGAAGGGCCATTTTGTCGGTCCTGAGATCTATGCCGTAATCTTTTTTGAACTCGGTGGCCAGCCAATCGATAATTCTCTGGTCGAAGTCTTCCCCGCCCAAGTGAGTGTTGCCGTTGGTGGATTTGACTTCGAATACCCCTTCGCCGATTTCAAGGATTGAGATATCGTAGGTACCGCCCCCAAGGTCGAAAACGGCGATCTTTTCATCTTTTTTCTTGTCCAGGCCATAGGCAAGAGACGCGGCGGTCGGTTCATTGATAATTCTTAAAACGTTCAACCCGGCAATTTTGCCGGCGTCCTTTGTGGCCTGCCGCTGGCTGTCGTTGAAATAGGCGGGTACGGTTATTACCGCATCGGTTACCTTTTCGCCCAGGTAATCTTCCGCCGTTTGCTTCATTTTCATCAGGATGAAAGCTGAAATCTCCGTCGGGCTGTAATCGCGGCCCCGAATCGAGATATGAGCGTCTGCGTTAGCGGCGCGCACGATCTTGTAGGGGAGAACTTTTGTGTCGGCCTGGATTTCCGGCGTATCGAACTTTCGGCCTATAAGCCTTTTTACCGCAGAAACGGTATTCTCGGGATTGGTAATGGCCTGTCTCTTGGCAACCTGCCCGACCAGGCGTTCGCCGCTTTCGGTAAAGGCTACCATGGAAGGGGTGATGCGGGCGCCTTCCGCATTGTTCAAAACCTTCGGCTCCTTTCCCTCCATGATTGCTACCACCGAATTGGTAGTGCCGAGGTCGATTCCTATAACTTTACTCATTATAATTGCCTCCTTGGGGTTCCCTGTAATCCGTGCCTCACGGAGCGCGGAGTTTGAAGTCTCGCGGCTCCGACATTAAGTGATATTCAGCAATTGTCTTCTTTTGCATTTCTTGCCACCCCGACCCTTGCGGGTCTGAGGAGCCTGTCCCTTAAAGTGTAGCCTTTCTGAAGTTCCCTTGTGACGGTCATATCAGGGTAATCGGGGTTCTGCTCCTGAAAAACCGCTTCATGCCGGTTAGGGTCGAAGATCGATCCCACCGATTCGAATGGCGTCGCGCCGAACCTGGCAAAGACATCGGCAAAGCTTTTCAGGGTCATCCGAACTCCATCAAGAAGGCCTTCACAGCTCTCGTCCTTTTCTCCATGCTCAACTGCCCTCTCAAGGTTGTCTATCACCTCGATGAGTTGGCGCATAATGCTTTCGTTAGCATACGAAATGCCTTCTGACTTCTCCCTCTCCAGTCGTTTCCTGGTGTTGTCCAACTCTGCAACAAGCCTCAGGACCCTGTCCTGCGCCTCTTTTAGTTCCTCTTCGCGTTTCGAGAGAAGCTGCCGGCAATCATTCTCAGTATTTTGTGATGCCTCGATCGTGGTTTCAGCCTGATTTTCATGATCGGTATGTTCGCTTGCATGCCTTTTTTTAACAGGTGTCAAACTGGTGCCTCCATTTAATGCCAACTCGATAATCCTGACAATATAAGTCACATTTGGGCAATTGCATAACTGCGGAAGCCGCTTTTTCAGCCCTCATCTGTGATTTCAAGGACCTGGGTGAGAAACTGCGCCGTAAACTCGACAATCGGTATAATTCTCGAATAATCCATGCGCAGAGGGCCGATCACGCCGACCACGCCCAATGACCCGGTTGCCCTTCCATAGGGGGCCGAGATCAGGCTCATTTCCTGCCATTCGCTCAGTTCTCCCTCCGTGCCCAGCAGTATCTGGATTCCCGTGGAAACCTTCAAGGTTTCGTCGAGCAGGCGAATCATCCTGGACTTATCCTCAAAGGCTTGAAGTATTCGCCTCATTTGTTCCACGTCGGCAAACTCCGGATTGTCCAGCAGATTGGTCCTGCCCTCGATATAGACCTCGCTCTGCTCGATCGATCCCTGAATAGCCCTGTGCGCCATTTTAAGTGCGCGGGAAAAAAGCTGGTCAAACAGCGTCTTCGCGCTTTCCATTTCCCTGAGGATGCGCTCCTTTACCTTGGACAGGGGCACATCCTGAAGAAGCTCGTTTATATACCGGCCGTATTTGTCAAGCTCGACCTGAGTAATCTCTTCGGCGGATTGGATGTGTGACTGATGAACCAGACCCACCTTCGAAATAAGGATTACCTTTATGTCAAAAGGTCCAAGCCGAAGGAATTCGATATGTTTGAACGATGTGATCGAAAGCTTCGGCCACAGCACAACTCCAGCCTGCCGGCAGTATTGGGAAAGCAGTTTGGATGTTCCGTGCAGCAGCTCCCTTATGTCTTGATGCCTGGTTTGCAATGCATCTCGAATTCTTTCCTTTTCAGACCCTTCGAGCTGTCTGGAGCGCATAATCGAATCGAGGTAAAGCCGCAGGCCCTTCACCGTTGGAATCCGACCCGCCGATGTGTGCGGCTGGTGCAGCAGCCCCATTTCCTCAAGATCAGCCATCACGTTTCGTATAGTAGCAGGGCTGACGTTCATGAAGCTTCTTTTGGAAATGGTCCTGGAGCCGATCGGTTCTCCGGTCTCTATATAATCGGTAATAACGGCTTCCAGAACGATCTGATCGCGTTGTGTTAGCTCGATCACGCCCAACTCCTTATTGGTAGCACTCACCACAAAAGAGTGCTAAAGAAACCTAGTGCTATATAATACTTTTGTCAAGGTGCAACAATATAAATCATGCAAATTGCCTTACTATCCGGCAGAATCCCTTGAGCAGAGCGAGCACGCGCGCAGCACTTTCTTCGGGCAGGCTGCCGCAACCGCAGCTCGGGGTAAAGAGCGAATGAGCGATTACCTGCTCTATGTCCATTTCGTCCGAGGCAAGCTCTCTGACCTGGGCGGTCCACCTGCGGGCAAGGCTTTCGGGGGTCTGTGCCCCGATCACATCGAGTTCCGTGGTAGGTACTATGCCCCAGGCTATGTTGCCGCCATCTGCGATAAATTTGAGGCATTCTTTCCGGTAAAGGGCAAACTTGTCGAAGTAGCCATAGGCGTCGAAATTGATGATGTCGAAACCTGATTGGAACGCCAGCAGCCAGTCAGTGTTGGCGCAAACGTGAACCCCGGCGAGCCCGCCTGCCCGATGAACCGCGTCGACTACTTCGGAGAGTAAATTACGGACCAGTTCGAAGGAGAGCGATATGAACGCCGAGGAGCCGAATCCGGCAAGCCCGGGCTCATCGAGAAAAATGATCACCGGGACCCCGAATTCCTGCATGAGTTCGATCTGCCACCTGGCTTTAAGGCCCAGAAGCTTGGGAACGATATCCAGGAATCGTTCGTCATAAATGAGAGCGCGGCCGTTTTGGTCCTTCAGGCCGCAAAGAAGGGTAAACGGCCCGACAACCTGGCCTTTAAGAGCGCGAAAGGAAGCGCCGGTATTCATGATAGTTTGCAGAAAGCAGCGGAAGGTTGCGCCGGTTTGTTCACCCAACTGGAACTGTGAATCATCGATCCGGAGGGTCCCTTCATCGATGGCAAGGTATTGTTCATAAAAAAGAAGCGCCTGCTGGTCGAATTGGGGCGTATCGGAGCGGACAAACTGTTTGCCCTCTTCACTGACAAGTCCGGGCAAACCTTCGATATACTGCGCCAGCATCTGCTCGGCAGGATAAATGGGCAACTGAGGCCATGCGGGTATTTCCGGCGCAGCCTCAAGCGCCAGCGCGACGGCATTTTCCCTGTCCTTTTGAGGCATGCTGCCTATCAAGGTGGCGGACCCTAGTCCCTTAAAGTTCTTCAAAGCGCGGCTCCTTTTTAGCATGGTTAAGTTTTATTTGCTTTTCGCTCTTTTGCTGTTTTACTGTTGTAGCAAATATACCGTTTGGGGAGGAGGAATCAATGGCCGAAGATCTGAAGAAAATGTACCGCACTGTAATGGAGGATCATTTTCCGGACACGCTAAGCGTGAGCTTTGGGGACCAGACGCACGTCTACAGGAAGCGCACATGGAAGTTCCCGGATGAAAAAACGGGTGAATTGATCGAAAAGGGGCTTCGCTACGGGGAAAATCCCGGCCAGGAAGCAGCACTCTATGAACTGGTGGGCGGCAATCTGACGCTTGGGGGCTGCCGGTTCATCGATCCCCAAAATGGTTTGGTCAGCGCTATCAGTGAAAAAGATATGCTTCAGGAAGGCAAGCATCCCGGGAAGATCAACCTGACCGACCTGGACAATGGACTGAATATACTGAAATTTTTGATGGGAAAGCCCGCGGCTGTAATTTTAAAGCATAACAATCCCTGCGGCGCAGCCCTTGGCGCAAACCTTTTCGAAGCATACCATCGCGCAAACCGCGCAGACCGAATCGCCGCATTCGGTGGATGCCTGGTGGTCAATCGCCAGGTCGACAAGGCCACGGCTGAACTTATTTCGGAAAACTACCTGGAGGTGATTGCCGCACCGGATTACGAGGAAGGGGCGCTGGCGGTCCTCAAAAAGAGGCCCAACCTGCGAATTATACAGGTATCCAGGATAGACCGGCTTCAGGATTACATCGATAAGCGGTTTGTCGATTTCAAGTCCTTGATCGACGGCGGCCTTATCGTTCAGCAGTCCCCGCTCAATAAGATCAGGAGCGCCGGGGATTTTAAACTGGCGGAAACCACATACCGGGGCAAGACCTATAAGATCGACAGAGCGCCAACCGAACAGGAAATGGCGGACCTGCTTTTTGGATGGTCTGTCGAGCAGGGCGTGACCTCGAATTCGGTCCTATACGTAAAAGACGAATGCACGGTCGGAATCGGCACGGGCGAACAGGACCGCGTCGGGGTGGCTGAAATCGCAGTCTACAAGGCTTATCAAAAATACGCGGATGCTCTTTGTTTTGACAGGCACAAGATCCCCTACAAGGACCTCGAGCTGGCAATCGAGAAGGGGGAGCGTCCGAAGGGACTCAAAGAAGAAATCGATGCCCTCACACGCGAAGCCAGGGCGGGCCTTATTGGCGCCGCAATGGTTTCGGATGCCTTTTTTCCGTTCAGAGACGGCCTGGACGTAGGAATCCGCCAGGGCATAAAGGCGGTGGTGCAGCCGGGCGGTTCGATGAGGGACTGGGAGGTGATCGATGCCTGCAACGAAGCCGGAGTGACCATGGTGCTCACGGAGCAGCGGGCGTTCAAGCACTGAAGCCAATACTCACGGAGAGCAAATCACAGTTCACCACAGGTACAGAGGACACAGAGGCGGCAGGGCCGCAGTTGACACGTGCGCTGCGGCGGGCAGTCCCGCCACATGCGCGAGGCCGAAACTTTAGCCGCTTTTCTCAGCTTT
>OMOE01000067.1 GCA_900290365.1 Syntrophobacter sp. SbD1
GGTTATTCAAGACTTACGAGGAGGTTTTTCTGTCGCCGTTTACCGAGGCAGGACAGAGGCCCCTGCGGGAACGGTTTCTGGCGCGCATAAAGGATGTTATGAAAGATAAATACAGATTGACAGATAAGTTCGTCGCCGTGGCCACAGTGCTGTTTCCTGACGCATCGGACGCAGTTGATGAGGATTTGAAGAAATTCTCTGATTTAAAAAAGGTTCGTGATTCGTTGATGAGGATTTGAAGAAATTCTCTGATTTAAAAAAGGTTCGTGATTCGGTCTATCATGGTGAAGAGTTTTCGGAACAAGATCTGCCCATACATGAGATTTCGACACTTTTGATGAAATACCTGCTGGCCTTCATGGAGAGGCCCAACCAGACGATAGCTTCGTCAGGTTCGGCAGAAATCTAGCTCGGCGAGAAGGCGAAACTCGAAATTTTCTCCCGCTGCCGGTCAAATCTCGATGACTCCGACCTTCTGATCGCCCTTCTTGATGGCCCACAGGTGGATGATGGCACTGCATGGGAGATCGGCTATTTCTACGCAAAAAGATCGCCCGAAAAGAAAATTGTCGGCATCGGTACTGATTTCCGACGAGCGGGGGCGAGTGAAGGCGCCATCGTGAATGCGATGATCGAGGGGTCGTGTGACCGGATTGCGGGGTCGAGTGGAATTGATGGAGATCCTCTCTGATTTATTGGGGACAGCGCAAAGACACATCACCGCCCCCAGTTCGCTAATCTCTCATCTACTCCTCTAGGATGCCCCACAATGGAGGATCTCCTGTATTTGCGATGGGATTGTTTTCAGACGCTCATCAGCAGATAGATTAACCGCAGGCGATATCTCTCACAACACGGATTCCTTTCTTAATTAAGCCCCTTGATCTGCTATATATCCAACATATCCCATTCATCACCGAGAACCCAGCGCAACGCAGATAGATTTCCTTTAAGCACCCCCCACTCGAAATCATCCCAGCCGAGATTTTCTTTCCTGTATTTTAAAAGCTAGATCTGAAGAGCATTTCTGTTTCGTATCACGGCCTTAGCAGTGCAAAAAAAGAGAAGACCAAGTGGAAGGAGGGGTAGCCACCTGATCTTCTCCGGAGGAGGAAAGATGTTTTCTTCCCAGCTAATAATATAACCTGCGGCTTGTGTGAAATAGAAGGTCTGGCAGAGTTTTTTTTCTAAATTTTTAAATATTTCTTTAATATATTCGGTTGGTTCGTTCACGCGGACACCATGGGCCAGGTACTGTTCACCACGGAGCACAGAGGGCACTGAGGCGGCAAGGCCGCATGCCAAAAAATCTAAAAGCGATTCACCGCAGAGGACGCAGAAAACGCTGAGAAAACAATAACTCAGGCAGCAATCTTGACAAGATTCAAGAAACCCGATGTTAGTTTCACAGAGGCGGCAGCGCCAGTCAGCATGTGCGCTGCGGCGGGCAGTCCCGTCTGACGCGGGGCCCGACCTCCGCATGCGCAAGCGTTAGGCCTTGCGCCCCCTGCGCGCGTGGCCGAAACCTCAACCGTATTCCTCAGCCTTTTCTCGGTGCACTCTGTGGCTCGCGCCTGCCCCGGCAGTGCTTGAGGGCCGGGGGTGAACCGGCACTTTTACTGAAGCCAATAGCATCCGCCTTTCTCTGCGCCTCTGCGCCTCTGTCTTCGAAAAAGGCTGATGGGTTGCGCTTCCGCTCCACCCATCGGTTCTTTTCCAGTGTCTCCGGGTGTCCCAGCGGGACATGAAAAGCTGCGGTGAATGCTTAAATACAATAGCGCCGGCGCAAATCGTCTATCAATGCAGCGTCAGGTTTGAAGGCAATGGATGGAGGGCATGGCATGGGTATTTTGGTTTCGCGAAAGGGGGTCTCGTTCACTTTCATATTGAAGGCTTGCACCATCAGGTTCTCCAAGTTGACGGTATCGGCAATGTTATAGGCCAGAAGCGTTTCGAGGGCCTTTGCACTGCCGGTTCTCCTGTATTCTTGCCAGAGCAGGACCGCAAACCAGCCGTCAACTCCGTTTAATTCGTTCCTGTCAAGGCCAAGCCGCTTCTCGCAGCCCTTCAACCCGCCTCGGTAACCGAGACCGGCCAGTAGATACCGCAGATCGATATGGACATGGTCAACCGCTGTGCGGAAATAATTCCTTATAAACGGCAGATCGAAACAAGTGCCGTTGTAGGTGACAAGAATTTTGTATTTACTTAGATCACGGATCAGGCAATCCAGGTTGTCTCCGTAAATGTAGTGGAACACCTGCCTTCCGTCATAGAGGGCTACGGTCGTAATGTGATCTTGAGGTCCGCCCAGGCCTGTGGTTTCTATATCGAGGTAGGCGGTGCATTGCCGAAAGTTTGCAAAAAGCCTCCAGAGGAACTGCGGCGCGAGGTTTGCTGCAAAATATTGCGGATCGAGAGCGCACAGCTTCTCCCGGCACTCTTCGAGACGTTTGCTCAGGGCCTCGTATTTTCTTTTTCCGAAAGGCGCCGGCGCACATCCCGGGCCGTCGCAGAATAAATCCCAGGAATGAATTCCTTTTTCCCAAAGGGAAAATTCCGTTTTAAGGCCGACTCCCGGCAGATGTACAAAAGTGTGTTGCAGCATGGCTTGAAACTCCAATGTATTCATTCACCGCAGACGCAGAGACGCAGAGAAAAAGCATTGATAGCAAAAGAACGGGATGGATGCGAAGTCCTTTTTGCTGAAGTCAATGCGACCTGAGCGCATNNAAAAGATCGGGCGCGGACTTGAAGCATCGCCCGCGCGGCCTCCGGGTGTAGCGGGAGACCCGAAACGTAGTGAGGGTCCGGGCCACCCACTGCAAATCCCCCCTGCCCCCCTTTAGAAAAGGGGGGCGATTGGCGCATCCCTTTTCATGGTTTCAGGGTGTCCCGTGGGCACATGAGGAACTGTCTCTAATGTATACCGCAGGTTGCTTATTCATTGCGCTTTCCTGGATTCCGGCCCCCGGACTGGACATCTCCGGGGCTGGCCCCGCCGGAATGACGAGTTAAAGACCTCGGGCATTAAGTTAGCGCTTATGCCCCACCCTCAAAACAGGCTATTAGGCTGAAGGCTGTTAGGCAGTACCTAAACCTCTTCAGCCTAAACCCCTTCCACCCTCGCCTTTTACTTCGGACTGGGTTGACTTTGCATCTGGTCGAGTACAGCATAAGCGATACGGCGTTGATTATCATCGTAGAATTTGAGGTAATGGTAGGCATGCGAGTCTTCGAAGCCGCGGATTGTCTTATGCTCTCCCCCGAAACCCGGGTCGATCTGCCTGAACCCGTTTTCTATGGCATAGGTTATGGGGTAATAATAGCAGGTGGCGAAATGCAGGAACGGCACCTCGCGGAAACTCCCCCAGTACCTGCCGTAAAGCTTTTCAGCCTTATCATAGAAAAGGGCCATTGCGATTTTTTTCCCCGACATTTGAGATACGGAGAAACTGCACCGGTGTGAGAAGTTTTCGCCAAGCAGCCTGAAGAAGGATTCGTTCAGGAAGGGTCTTATTCCGGGCCCCATGTGCTTGATCCACGTGCGCCTGTAGAGCAGGTACAGGTCCTGGTAGAATGAAGGAGGGGCGTTTGAGCCCTGGACCATGCCCAGGTCGATTCCGGAGTTGTGTATGGAGCGCCACTCACGTTTTATCTTGGTCCTGCGGCCGGATTTAAAAGTAAGCAGGAAATCATCGAAGCTGCGGTATCCCCGATTGAACCAGAACAGATGCTCGGTGCTCAGACGGAGATATCCGTGCTCAGCCAGTGCGGAGTGCAGAGCGGAATCGGGCTCGACGAAGTAAAAGCGCGACGTTGAAAAGCCCCGTTCTTTTGAAATCTCATCGATTTTATCGAGCAGACCGGCAAAAATCAGCGATGTGTCACAACCTGGGTCAACCAGAAAATCATAGCCCGGTACGGGTGTATAGGGGATGCTCCCCACGAGCCCCGAGCCAAAAGGCAAACCGGTAAGCTCGGTCAAGAATTCGATCAGCCCGCCGTCGCCGAATTCCACATAGGCCCGGTCCCTCTGATAAAGAGGTGCGATTGCGATAATCTTCGATCCATTATAGAGCGCCAGATGCGCGGGCTTATATCCCCTTTCCGCCGAGATCGAACCGGATTTTTCCAAAGCATGCAGGTATTCAAATTCCAGCATCGGGGCAGCATTGATACCGAGACTGTTCCAAATCTGCGACGGGATTTCCTCGATTCGCGAAAATATTTTTACCCGATTTTCCATCTGGCCAGATCAATGCTCCTGTACTATTTTACATACTCTTAATAATAAGTTTGCCGCATCGCATTGTATCACAGCTCCCTAATAATGTGCTTGCGCTTCAAAAATTTTCAGGCCTTCCGCAAGGAGATCAATATGCTTCCCGATCCAATCTCTTCATTTATAAGCGACCACGTAGAGAGCTTTGTACAAGAGTTGGCGCAATTCCTTTCAATACCCAGTGTAAGCACCCTGAGCGAGCACGCAACAGACGTGATGAGCGCTGCCAAATGGACGCTCGACCAGGTAAACAGGTGCGGATTTTCCGGAACAATCCATCTCACGGACCGCCACCCAATAATGCTTGCGCGTTCTCCTGAAGTCCCAGGCGCGCCCGTACTGCTCATCTACGGCCACTACGACGTCCAGCCGCCGGACCCTCTCGATGAATGGAAAACGCCGCCTTTTTCGCCCGAAATTCGGGACGGTTACATATATGCCCGCGGCGCTTCGGACGACAAAGGCCAGTTGCTTACCTACATCAAGGCCATCGAGTCAGTGCTGGGCGCAGGACAAAAACTTCCGCTCAACCTGATTATACTGGCGGAAGGTGAGGAGGAGATCGGAAGCCCGAGTCTCGAAAAATTTCTAAAGGATCACCGCGGCCAACTGCTGGCCGATGCCGTCGTGATCTCCGACGGCTCGCAATTTGCCCATGGAATTCCCGCCGTAACTTATGGTTTGAGGGGCTTGAGCTACTTGCAGGTTGAAATCCGGGGACCGCGTTTCGATCTGCATTCGGGTTCTTTTGGCGGTGTAATCAATAATCCTGCCCAGGTCCTGGCCGACATTCTTTCGAAGCTGAAGAACCCCGAGGGAACAATAGCCATTCCCGGTTTCTACGATGACGTGCTTGCTCCGCAGGACTGGGAAAGGCGCGAGATGGCCTCGCTTCCCGTTGATGAACAGGCCCTCAAGGATTATCTGGGTGTTTCCGAGTTTGCAGGGGAGCCGGGCTATTCCATTCTCGAACGCAGGGGAGCCAGACCCACATTGGATATCAACGGCCTGTGGGGAGGTTTTTCCGGTGAAGGGGCAAAGACGATAATTCCATCAAGGGCAGGAGCAAAGGTGAGCATGCGGCTGGTTCCAAACCAGACCCCAGCAAAAATCGACCAACTCTTTGAGCGCTTTGTCACCGCCAACTGCCCAAACGGGGTGAGCGTCAATATCACCAGTCTCCACGGCGCCGATCCCGTCCTGGTCCCCAGGAACACCCCCGCAATGATGGCGGCTGAAAAAGCTATCGAGATCGGATTCGGCAAAAGGCCGGTGTTCATAAGAGAGGGCGGCTCCATTCCCGTGGTTAACCTGATCAAGAAGCATCTCGGACAGGAAAACATCCTGCTTCTTGGCTGGGGCAGCCCGAGTGATGGCGCTCATTCTCCAAACGAGAGATTTTGCCTTGAAGATTTCCAAAGCGGAATTCGGTCGGCAGCCGCTCTTTTCCATGAATTGGTCAACGGCTTGTCCTTGAAATAAGCCTCTCAGGAATTGCGCCGGATTTTGAGACTGAGGGGGTTCTTGCCGCCGCCGAAGGCAGCGGCGAACCCGGCTGGCGGTCCCACCGCCCTCATTCGGGTGACTTCATGAGCCATTTGAGGCGATCGGGCGGGGTCAGTTTTTTGTTCTTGCAAAAGAGAAGGCTGATCCGGCGGTTCCTGGGGTCGTCAGGCAGGTCTGAAAAAAGAGGCACTCTGTCCGAGTAGCCCACGACCCTGCAAATCCTGACCGGCTCTATGCCTGATTGTTCCAGCTCTCGGCGCGCCGACGAAGCCCTGGCGACGGACAGTTCCCAGTTTGAAATCTGTTCGCTCCGTGTAGGTGAAGAATCGGTATGTCCTTCTACTGCAATTTCGTTTGGAAAATTTTTCAGAACGCTTGCAACCGTGCGAAGCATTTGGCTCCCAAGGTCTGTGAGCTGGGCGCTTCCAGCGGGAAATATAGGGTTATTCTTCGAGTCGACGATCTGGATGCGGATGCCATCATCCGTTATCGCGATGTAAAGCTGATCCTTGCCCACCTGGACATTCTGGTTAACCGAAGTCATCAGCTTTGTGGCAAGATCGTCATTTGTAATGCCGCTTTGGTGCTCGCCGGCATCGACTATATCATCCATTCCGACGTTGCGTCCGACCGGTCTTTGCCCACTCTCCTGCATGAAGGATTTTCCACCCTTGTCAAAGAGGCTGAAGTGTTTGAAATACATAGCCAAAACCGCTCTTTTGTCCTGAGAGGTCATATTCAGGAGCCACATCAACAGAAAGAACGCCATCATGGCGGTGACAAAGTCGGCATAAGCCACTTTCCATGACCCCCCGTGGTGTTCGGCGTGGACTTTTTTTACTCTTTTTATGATGATCTTCTTCTTGTTTTCTTCCATCTCTTCTACTTCTTCTTGGCCGCCTTCACCAAGGATTCGAGTTCCAGGAACGAGGGCCTCAGATCGCCCGGGACGACCCTCCTCGCAAACTCAATTGCCACCTGCGGAGAAGGAGTATTGACAAATGCCAGCAAAGCCGCCTTGATGACGGTTAGAAATTCCCGGTCCTCATTAGCGATATATTCGAGATTGCGCGACATAGGTCCCACAAAACCATAACACATAAGAACGCCCAAAAAGGTGCCGACCAGCGCTCCGCCTATGCTGTGGCCGAGCACCTCGGGGGGTTCGCTGATTTTTTTCATCGTGAGCACCACACCAAGCACCGCGGCCACAATGCCAAGCCCCGGCAGAGAGTCCGCGATATTGGCTATGCTCTTGGCCGGAATAACGGCTTCCTCATAATGCGCCTCGATTTCGTAGTCGAGAAGAGAGGCCAGTTCATGCGCTTCAATATCGGTAATGGTGAGCGTGCGCAGGGTATCGGTAAGGAAGGCCATGGCATGATGGTTCTTTAGAAAGGTTGAGTACTTTGTGAAAATTGCGCTTTTCCCGGGCTCATCCAGGTCGCCTTCGATCGAAACCAGACCTTCCTTTCTGATCTTGTAAAATACCTCACTAAGCAGCAGAAGCGCCTCCGTGTAGTCCTTTCCGGAGTAGATCCTGCTCTTGAACATGCGCAGGCAGCCGGCCTGAACCGCTTTTATCACTTTCAAGGGCGATGAAATAACGAAACCGCCAAGAGCGGCGCCGAATATGATAATGAACTCGGCAGGCTGGAATAGAAGAGCCATATTCCCCTCTTCCATCAAATACCCGCCGATCACCGCAGCGATAACTATGGCCATTCCAATGAATACGAACATTTAAGCTGTACGGCTCCTGTTCTTCCTAAGGATTTCGCGCTGCTTGTGAAAGACGTATTTTGCAATCTGTTCGCGGATATCATCCTCAATTTCAGTAAACTCGATAAAAAGTTCGAACTTTTGTTCTGCAGCTTCGCATTTCACCACCTTTCCATACACATAAAAAATCATGGATGGAGCGGTAGGAAGTATCAGCTTTACTTCTACGAGATTATCGAGCGCATGGCAATCGGCTGAAGTCGTGGCCAGTCCTCCGGCGCTGATATTGACTCTCAAAAAATCGAGTTCTCTGGGAGAGTCCGAGGGAAATGCAAGCATCCTGATGATCGAATCCAGCTTGGAATTGAGTATCTGCAAACAGGCCGAGAGGGCCTCGTCCTGTACTTCGGGCATCTCGGGATGCTCTGTCATGGCGGATTCGATCACGATGCGAGACCTGAGAGTCCGGAGTTCATCTTCATGGATCGAACGGATCCCGACGGGCAGATACGCGTTTACTCTCGCGTACTCTCGCAGCGATCCATAGAGCTTATCTTCTTCTAATTCTTGAAAGCCGCACACCCTAAAGATTACCTCCAGGCCTCTAATTATTAAGAAATCCAAGATATTGCAGGTCCAACGCCCTTGCAGCCGCCCAAGGCGGCGGCGAACCCGGCATATAATTACCGATCACAAAGGGAATCGGCTTTTTTGTAATCCATCATGAAGAAAAAAACTCTTTTTAGACAGGATTAACAGGATTTACAGGATTAAGAGACGTAAAAGCCTCTTATACCGGCTTTATTGCGCTGACAACGCAATCCATTCTTTCCCCGCTGCGAATGAGCCCGGGATCGACAAAGCCTGCTTGCTTCAACCCCTGCGCCACGTCTTCAAAAGTGTAAGTATCCCCGCCCCTGGTATTGACCAGCATATTTATTGCGAACAATGCTCCTTCCGGAGGCAGGGTTCGATCTTCGCTCATTATGTGATCGCGAATCAGGAGCATGCCGCCGGGGGAAAGTGACCGGTAAACCTTCCTGTAGAGTTCCAGGTTCTGTAGAGGACTGTTCTGGTGTATTATGGCCGAAAGGAGCGCCAGATCACATCCTTTGGGCAGGTCTCCGGTGTAGAAATCCCCGGGGATCAATTCAACGCGCTCCAGCAGCCCCTCCGCTGAAAGCCGCTCTCTTGCCATTTCGATCACGTCTTTCAAATCGAACAGAACTGCCTGTAGCTCAGGGTTGCGCTTAAGAAGAGAAATAGTGTATGTTCCCGATCCTCCACCTATATCGAGCAGCTTCCGCCAGCCGCTCAAATCCAGCGAACCGGCAATTTCCTCAGACAAGGTCCTGCCGACCACATGCATCGCCCCGATGAACTCTCGCCTGCTGTCCAGGTCCATTGGTTTGCGCGCACTCATGCCCAGCCCGGAGCCTTCTTTGACGACCTTGGTCAAATCACTCCAACTGCCCCACAGGCTGTTCATATGGAGCAGCATCGGAAGTTGAGATGTCGGGTGTTTTGATGAATATGGGGCGCTTTCACCGGTCAGTGAATACGCTCCGCCCTCTTTGCTGAGCAGGCCCAGCGCTGCCAGGCTGTCAAGGAGCCGTTCGAGCGCTCTGCGGTCCAAACCGAACCTTTCGGCGATTTTTTCTGCGCTTGTGGAGGATTCATCGATGATTGTGAAAAGATCCAGTTCAGCCGCAGTAAGGATGATCCTGCTCCTCATAAAGGCGCGCGCCACAGCCATGACGTCTTCTTTTTCTTCCATTTGCATCTCCTGAAAATTGCTGAAAGTCGAGATTTGCAAAAACAGGGGGACTTTGTGAGCCGGGCCGCCGGCACACCGCCCACGCAATTGTCCTACCACAACCACTTGTTTGATTCCAAGAAAATGAATGGTAACTTCGCGACAAAACGGCACCGATTCAAAGCGCCGCCGTAGAAGGCGGCGCTACCGCCATGAAAGATTCACGGGGCAAGGTGCTCTCAGCCGCTTGCTTTCTTTGCCCTCTGATGGTATTAGTCCGTTTTGAATATTTCTGGTGGGTGTAGCTCAATTGGTTAGAGCACTGGGTTGTGGCCCCAGAGGCTGCCGGTTCAAGTCCGGTCACTCACCCTCTTGAAAGGTAAGATGGGAAGCCGGTTTGCAGAAAGTGCAGACCGGCTTTTTCATTTTGTTTTTCCCTCATTGATTGAACTGGACACAAACTATTCTTGCTGCTTGAATACCGGACACCCAGAGTAATCTGTAGTCTGTTCATGAAAAATGCCAACAAACCTCTATCGCATTGTGATATCATGGGCGATATTGAACTGCATAGGCGAAAAATGGAGAAATAAATTGGAAACTAAACCTGAAGAATATTTAAAGCTGCCATATGCGCGGATTCTAATACCTGACGAGAGCGGGACCTTTTCAGCTCAGATTCTCGAGTTTCCGGGATGCTTTTCTCAAGGGAATACACCGGATGAAGCGTTTCGAAATTTGGAAGAAGCGGCCATCGGGTGGATCGAAGCAGCATTATCGCAAGGCCAGGAAATCCCTACTCCATCAGAAAATCATGGGTATCCCGGGAAAATTGCTCTTCGTCTGCCAAAGAGTATTCATAAGAGAGCGGTACAGTTAGCACGGAGAGATGGAACCAGTCTCAATCAGTTTTTGGTGACCGCGATCGCAGCCCGTGTCGGTTCAGAAGATCTTTATATACGACTGCTCGATAAATTCGAAGAGCATTTTCATTGGGTGAAGCAAAATGAACATAACGACTGCAAAAACCTCCGACATCCCGGCGCTTTGTGAGCTGCTGACGGTCCTGTTCTCGCAGGAAGCCGAATTTATGCCGGACCGGGAAGCCCAGCGTCGTGGGTTGGATCGGATCGTCCGCGACCCGGAAATCGGGCATATCCTGGTGGCCCGCGATGACGGGGAAAAAATCCTGGCTATGGTGAATCTTCTCTACACAGTATCTACAGCACTGGGAGCCAGGGTCGCACTGCTCGAAGACATGATTGTTTAGCCCGGTTTTCGCGGTTGCGGCGTCGGTTCCCGGCTCCTTGAGCATGCTGTTCGGTTTGCGCGTACGCAGGGCTGCGAACGAATCACCCTGCTAACCGATGTTGATAATGAATCAGCACAGCGCTTTTATTTGAGACAAGGTTTCACCACTTCTTCAATGATCCCGCTCCGTCTCTCCCTGCGCGAATGAGGCGGTGAGGCGGTGGGACCGCCAGCCGGGTGAGCCACTCAAACCTCCAGCGGCGGCTAGAAAAACCGGCGTTTAGTCGTAACAAAGCGGCAAGCTGTATAAGCCTGCCGCTCTCTTCTTATACCTGTCTCAAGTTCTTAGGCGGCGCGTGGAGTGTATTGGAAGGCGCCGCCCCGTCTTTGGGCTTTATCACGACATAAGCCGTATATCTTTTTCTCCTCCCTTACATATAATGAGAACATCGAGCACCAGCCCAGTGGGTGCAGACCTCATTTTGCTGGTCCCTGTTGGCAAGGTCCTTGACTCTTTTATCGGAAAAACCGGGACCTGAATCAAGCTTGGCCTTATCAAGATTGGCAATGACATCTCTATCCGAATCCACGCGAAAGAACAACGAAATCGGCAGTACCGTCACTTCCGATCACCAGGTCTTCAACTTTTCCCAGGGTTTCGCCCTGCTTGTTTTTAACAGTCTTGCCGATGAGATCATTTGCATTGAAGGAATGGAACTCGCCCATTGAGGTTTTCGAATTATCCATCATGGTCGTCAACCAAAGAGAATTTTCTTGCCGCGGCCGAAGGCAGTGGCAAACCTGGCCTGCGGTCCCACCGCCTTTTCTTGCCGCTGCCTTCGGCAGCGGCAAATCCGGCTGGCGGTCCCACCGCCTGATAATCATGTCATGCAGGGTTTATCGCGATGAAGGTATCCAGGTGAACTCAGGCAGCGTGCCGCTCCTCTTTTTGAGCAGTTGCTCCGCAGAACCCCTCCATGCTGGAATACCCGCTGTCGATGGCGTTCTTCAAGTTCTCACAAGCTTTCTTGTTCATATCGATCCATTGTTTGAGCGCTTTCCTTCCCTCTTCCGGGAGCCAGGCAGCCCCTTCGAGGAACGAGCCCGTTTGATCCCACATCATGATCATGCTGTTGATCATTCCGTCGGAAGAAGCCCTTTGCATATCAATCATTTGTTTCACCATTCTGAATTGTTGGTTCATAAATCCTCCTCTTTTTGATAGTGTGTGCGTGAACAGCTCACGGCTGCCGACTTGTTCGCCTGCATTGTTCATCAACGGAAGTTTTGACAGGAACCGCTCTAAAAATGAGCCGCCAACTGTGCGTAAAGCTAATTCCCAAACCTTGTCGAATCAAGCGCCATCGAAAATAATTCAGAGAGTGAAACGGATGCTTACGGACAGTTTGGTTGGAATAGAGAAAAATCCCGGAAATCGATTCCGTTTTCTTTAAACCTGATTGACATGCCGAGCACTTCGGGGATAATTTGCCATCGGTTCGAATCGTGATCAAAGGAGGACTTTTATGAGGAGAATCGTTTTCGCCATCGCATTGCTGATTTTTTCAACTGGCCCGGCTATCGCGGAAGACATGAGTACGGTAGCCGGAGTGTACATCAACAAGTCCGATGTCACGCAATTCCTTACGCTCCGTGCGGATGCCACTTTTGTTCTAAGGCAGAGAAAAAAGCCGCCCGACAGGGACGAACCTTTTGCCGAGTTTACCGGAAATTACCTGGTCAACGGGGAAACAATAACCCTCACCCTCGACGATGGCGGCAAGGCGATGGGTGAGCTCAAAGGCAACGTTTTTACGGACGTCCAGGGCGAAATCTGGGTAAAAAAAGACACAGAGGAGCACAATGTAGTGAGGCCAAAGCGCCAAAAGATGTTCCAGTAGCATATTAAGAAGAACACCCGGTTGCCTACAGCCGGAATTGTTGATTTGGATCTTAAATGCAAATAGAGTCCATAACGCACCCTGGTCTTCACAGAGAAAATAACGAGGACCGTTATCTGGTCAATGTGCTGGACAATGACCATGTCCTACTGGTAATTGCCGATGGGATGGGTGGACACGCAGCCGGCGAGGTCGCAGCGCAACTGGCCGTGGGGAGTTTTGAAAACTGCAACCCCGGCGGGCCTGACGTGAGTGCCCAACTTACCGATCGAATAGAGCAGGCTCAACGAAAAATCATTGAACACTCCATGGAGGTTCCGTCCTTTACCGGGATGGGCACAACGCTGAGTGCGCTTTTTCTCGCCGGCAGGACGGCCTTCTGGGCTCACGTCGGAGATACCCGCATATATCACATGCATGGAGGTCTGCTCATTCGCATAACTGATGACCATACAATTCCAGGCATGTTTTTAAAAAAAGGAGAGATCACCAGGGAACAGGCTCGCCTTCATCCTTATGGCAACGTATTGACAAGGTGCCTTGGATGCGAGAACTACCAGCCTGATTCAGGCGGCTTTGATACGGCAGAGGGAGACTCTGTGCTGCTTACAACCGATGGTCTCCACGACCTTATGCCGGATGAGCAAATCGCGGCCATTCTATTGGAAGATATTACACTGACGGAAAAACTTGATCTGATGGTCAAAGCATGCCTGAAAGCCGGGGGCAAGGACAACATCACGGCAGTCATAGCCACGATTTAGAGCTTGGACGGTCCCACCGCCTCAGCTTCCGGTAACAGAGCCCTTGCGCACGGTCCTGCACACAGATGCGTGCAAGGTGCAGTTAGAGCGGTTTTGAGCCAAAACCGACGGTACCGCTTGCAGCGAGTCCACAATCAGAACAGGAGTCCCGGGGGTCGCCCATTGGAATAGTGCAGTAGCCGGAAAAATCGGCAGGTTAATACAGCCATGTGAGCAGTGCCCGGCAACGATGTCTCCGGCGTGGATCCAAACAGTCCCGTATATCCGCAACGCCCAGGGCATCGGCGCGGGCTCTCCGAAAGCATTCGGATAGCTCCTGGACACGTGATCGACGTCCTTTTCCTGTACGTTATATATCCCCTCTTTGGTCGCACCCTCAACTTTGCCGACGCAAATATAGGTGTCTCCCACCAGTCTGCCTCGCTCGTACCAGCCTATATAGGGCAAATTTTTGACGATAAGAATGAACCTGGGCAGATCGGCTGCGTCCGCGATGTATTTGTAGAGTGGCGTCCATTGCTTGAACGCAGTGAAATCATTTGGCACCTTTATAGGGTTCCCGTCTCGGATGTCCTGGGCTATATAGTCGAAATCCCGGGCATTCAATTTGGCTAGTATCCTCAAGCTTACACTGGGACTAAGGTCCATGTCCTTTGCGGATATTTTCTCGAGTTCTTTCTGCGTTATCACCCGCATTTTCCAGGTTAAATTGGGCGTTCGATTTCCAAAGTTCCAATCTGCGGCATTTACTGCTCCAAATCCAGCCCAGACTACAGAACACAAGAACAACAACATAATCGGCACTACTTTTATCCGGATTCTCATCTCGCTGCTCCTTCGAGATAAAATGCCTGCCCCTGAATTTCAGTGTACAAAATAATCATTCTCATCTTCAAAGAATGGCTGATATCGATGTTGAATGGAAAAAAAGATTTGCGGGGCTGACTCGGGCCGGCGGTCCCACCGCCTTTTCTTGCCGCCGCCGAAGGTTTGAGTGGCGAACCTGGCCGGCGGTCCCACCGCCCGGATGGAAATCAGTTTAAGGAGCCGCTCAGGTTATGGGAGGGCGTCTTCTCCAAAGCAAGGAACTAATGAAGAAGATGAGGAAGATAACAAAAAGAACCTTCGCCATCCAAGCGGAAGTTCCGGCGATACCGGCAAAGCCAAAGAAGCCTGCGATGATGGCCACCACAAGAAACATCACCGCCCAGGAGAGCAACATCGGATGTACTCCTTTCATTATCATATTGTCAATCGGGCCAGACCCGAATAATCACGGTCCCTGCAATAACACTTAATTAATTCAATTGCTTATCTATAGACTAAGGCTTTCTGACAGATAGTCAATCAACTCGAAACTCGCTAACTCGCAACCCCGATTTACAATGTGCGCTTAACGTCCAGGGACTCCAGACCGTAATATTTTCGGTATAGTATCTGTTCATCGCGACCCAGAGCCGAGAGAAGGAATATTGAATGGTTTTGAATAGAAGCTTTCAGGATTCCTTTGCTAAGATATCTTTGGGAAGAAGAATATACCGGGGCCGGCAGGATAGAAACAGCGTCCCTTTGCTTGCCCGATTTACGGAGTTTTCGCACCAGGTCAATATCTTCCATCAGGTACTTGCGTCCCAAACCGCCTACCCTTTCAAAGGAATCTTTTTTGCAAAAAAGCCCCTGATCGCCGTATGGAAGCTTAAACAGTGCGGCCCTTAGATTGGCCCAGGCAGCAACCATTCCCAGGGCCCGGTTCGATGGCGAAAATCGCAGTTTAAAGCAACCGAGCGCAACGATTTTGTCGTGCAAAGTTCTGCGTATAAGATATGGGAATTCCGGTGGGGGGATCGTATCGTCATGTAAAAAGAAGAGTATGGTTCCCCTGGCAAGCATCGCTCCGGTGTTTTGCTGGATTCCGCGCCCCTTGCGAGCGTTCACAACCGCCAGCGACGCCGAAATGCGCTGCAGCGAGACTTTTTCACACTCCCCCCCCTCCACCACCAATACCTCGTCTCCCGGCCAGAGCAAATTCTCCAGGTAGAGGAGCAGAGGTGAAAGTTTTCGTGCTTGGGTCAGAGTCGGAATGATGATGGAAATGGAGCTCGAAAACAGGTAATCACGGTTCAGCCGATCCAAATCCCTGTTGCGGTCGACATCGTTTCTTTTGGGTGCGGGTCGAACGCGAAATCCGCCGGCTTCAAGCGAGCGTGCAGTTCTGGCAAAAACTTCGCCGGTTCCCCACTGGCTAAAATGCAAAGACGCATCAACCGGCCGATCCGCGCCTATGAGATAGAAGCCGCCATCGGCGGCCGGACCAAGTACGGCCACTCTTTGTCCAATATTTCGAAACGCCCATTGGAGGTCTTCCATTTCGATGTCCGCAAGATCGGTCCCGATGAGAACAGCCTTGTCGGCGCCCGACACGAATGTCCGGCGAAGGGCGTTCGCCATTCGTTCTCCCAGGTGTTCACCTTCCTGGGCACAGAATTTCCAGGGGCCCCGGAATTTGTCCTTCAATTTTTCAATCGGGTCTTCAGGCGTGTGGAAAAGAACTACTTGAACTTCGGGCGCTTTGCGTTTCAAATCGCAAACAATCCCCAAGGTCCTCCTGATGAGCTTTTCGTAGATTTCGGCCGCCCTTTGGGAACCGATTTCTTCGGAGAGGCGTCTTTTTACCCTGCCTGCTTGAGGGTATCTCAAAAAAATCAATAGCGCATTGTTTTTCAGGTCGTTGTCCCTGCCCACTCTTGAACTACTCAGTCCTCAGTCCTGTCTTCCAGCTGCCCCCTATTGAACGATAACAATACCGGCGAGCGTGCCTTTAGGCACATCTTGGACTTTCGCGCCGCTTCCTATTGGGTAGATGTCCCAGCCGGCAAGGGCGACCATTTTATAGACATCGATTCCAACCGCTTCCATGGAAGGCCTGGACTTGAGCGAAAATCTGCATTTGTCGCCCTTCATTGCCTGACAATCCGGCAGTTGGCCGCAAAATGTATGACGGCAGGACCCGGCGGCAAATCCGACGGCCAGGTAGTGGCCATCGTAGAAAGCAGCGGATTCTATTTCCGACACCATCGTATACATCTGCTGGTAGGCATCGACTCTTTCCTTTATCGTCGCTTTGTCTCTTACGATAACTTCAGCGGGTATATCCTTTATAAAAAAGACTGCCGATTCGTATTTTTTTAAAAGCTCCCTCAGCTCCGCCGGCTTCATTGTGTTCGGGGGACATTGGGCGCCTGCGCCATAGCCAAAACATCTGGGAATCTGACACTTCATCGGTATCCGCTCGTCCACCGGAATCTCTTCGGCCTTGACTATCCTGGCGTTAGAGGCCCCCAGCTCTAGAGCTCTGAGCCTGTACTTTTCCAGGTCCGAGCTCAATTGGGCCTCATTCATGTCAGCCCTGATTTTTCTTATCGTCGTCATTTCGCATCCTTTCAGCCACAATCTCGGCAATATGTTTGACCTTGATCCTGCCACCCCTTTTTTCCATTCCTCCCCTGAGCTGCAAGACGCAACCCGGACAATCGGTCACAAGCATCTCCACCCCGGCAGCTTCAACACGGTCCAGTTTTCTCTTCAGCAGTTCGGCCGATATCTCAGGGAAATCTATCGAAAAAGAACCTCCAAATCCGCAGCAGACATCCTCATCCTTTGTCGCAACATATTCGAGCCCGGCCGCAGAGAGAAGTTCACGCGGCTCTTTTGTCACCCGCTGACCACGGCACAGGTGACAAGGAGAGTGATAGGCCGCCTTGCACCCGGCGCCGGCAAAAAAATCTCCGGGACTAATTTTGAGCACTTTTATCATAAATGAGCTGAAATCGATCACCTTGTCCTTCAGTTGGCTTGCTTTAACGGCAAGTGCAGGCTCTGCGCTCAGCAGTTTAACGTAGTTTTCTTTCAAATGCGAACCACAGGAGGCGCACATCGTAAGTATATAATCATATTCGGCCGGGTCCATGGCCGTAATGTTCTGGACCGCAATGTCTCTTGCAGTCTCTTTTTCGCCCGTCATCTGGGCGGGAAGCCCGCAGCAGGTTTGATCCATGGGATAATCGACCTGCACGTCATGGTCCGCGCAGATTTTCAAAAGCGCCCTTCCCTGTTCCGGATAGACGAAATCAACGAGACAGCCGCCAAAGAATGCCACGCGAAAGCGAGGGTTTTTAACTCGCGGGTTGATGCGCTCCCACATGTCTCTTAGGGGGACCCTGGCTATTGCGGGCAATCTGCGGAAATTGTGTTCTTCAGAGAAAAGAAACGGCAGATGCCGCAGATACTCTCCTTCGCTAAAAGGTTTTTGTGCAAAAGAGGCCCTTCGGAGCAAGAAGTGAAACAGGCGCCGGTTTTGGAGGACATTTTTAAGCAGCACGTTTTTAGGCGGTCTTTTTCCTTCCACCTTAAGGACCGTACGATGCACCTCTTTTATAAGGTGAGGTAGGTCAATTGCGGCAGGACACACTGACTTGCAAGCCTGGCAGTTCAGGCAGTTCTTTACGATGGTCCGGGCGTTGCGCCTTCCGTGATAAAAATATGTCAGAATCAGTCCGATGGCGCCGATGTAAACATGGCCGTAGTTATGGCCTCCGACAAGTTTATAGATTGGACACACATTTGCGCATGCGCCGCAGCGAATACATCTTAGCGCGGAGGACAAAACGGGGTCCTTAGCCAGGGCGAGCCTGCCATTGTCGAGAAATACGATGTGCATCCGCTTCCTGGAATCGGGCGACGACTTGCACTCAGTCGGTCCGGTTATCCAGGTGACGTATGTGGATATAAGTTGGCCGGTGGCATTGCGAGGCAGGGCAGTCAGGATGCGCAGCGCCGATTTGAGATCGGGGACGAGTTTGTCCACTCCCACCAGGGCGACGTGAACACGCGGCAGTGTTGTCACCAACCTGCCATTGCCTTCGTTTGTGACCAGCCCGATGGTGCCGCTTTCGGCGATGGCGAAATTCGCCCCGCTTATTCCCATGTCTGCTTCGACGAATTTGCGGCGGAGCTCTCTTCGAGCCAATTTGACCATACCCGTAATGTCGTCGGGGTCCAGCGACTCTCCGGTAACTTTATTAAAGAGTTCGGCAACTTCCCTGCGAGACAGGTGAATGGCTGGCATAACCATGTGAGAGGGTCCCTCGCCCCGGAGCTGAATAATCCATTCACCCAGATCGGTTTCGGTCACTTCATAGCCTGCCCGCTCCAGGAAATCATTGAGGAAGGTCTCTTCGGCAGTCATCGACTTGCCCTTGACTATCCGCTTCACCCCATTTTCTTCCGCTATGGCCGCAATGATCGAATTCGCCTCAAAGGCCGTGCGCGCCAAATGCACTACGGCCCCGGCCTCCTGCGCGCGCGCGGTAAACTCTTCGAGCAACTCCTCGATTTTTGAAATAGATTCGTCTTTGGCTCTGGCTATCTCGGATGCCAGTGCATCGAAGTCGATTCCAGCGAAAGCGTTTGCCCTCGAGGCAGGGTAAGCGGAGGCAAACGAGTCCAGGGTCGCGCTGAGAAAGCTGTTCCCAAGCGCCCTTTTCAAATCTTTTTTATATTCTTTGAGGTTATGCGGGGTCTTTATCATAGCCCATCCTCCTCCAGAATCAGCACATGCAGCTCCTGAGGCCCATGCACTCCTATGGTCATCACTCTTTCGATATCGGCGGTCCGGCTGGCGCCGCTGATAAAAGCAAGATAGCATGGAGCGGTTTTCATCATCGCGGCAAGTTCCACTTCGAGAGCGGCGGTATCCGCCTCGATCCGGTATTTGGGCAACATTGCAATGTGCGTTTCGCTCAACATAGTGGCTATCCTAAGATCCTCGGACTCGCAATTGACGACCAGAGTGCCGGTTTGGGCGATACCCCAGTCAGCCATCGTGAGACCCGTGCCGATCATGCCGATCTGTTCTCTCAAATTTCGGGTCAGAAGCATCAGGTTATTCTTTTGACATATCGACTCAAGCAAAACGAGATTTTCCCCGCGTATTGCCGGAGCGGCAATGTTCTTGCCGCCTTGCTTCAGGGTGAGGTCCACCGCATAGTCGAACGCTGCCGCCAGTCCGCTGACCACAGTGACGGTAGTCTGGACCGACCTGGCCCGTTCGATAAATTTTGCCACATTTTCCGGCTGGCCCATCGTTAATCCTCCTCAATGCGTGGGAGCAGTTGCGGTTTCTTCGCCCCTGCCCACGGCACGCGCCAGGAAAGTGATCGCCAGGACTATAAC
Source organism: Syntrophobacter sp. SbD1 (assembly GCA_900290365.1). GTDB lineage: Bacteria > Desulfobacterota > Syntrophobacteria > Syntrophobacterales > Syntrophobacteraceae > SbD1. Next base: position 19,417 of record OMOE01000067.1, read on the forward strand.
CAGTGCGACAGCCAGGTATGTCCCTCCGATCGAAAGATCCGGCTGCGCCGCTGCGGCAGCATTCCCTGCCGCAGCCGTCGCCGTCGAGTATACCGGGATAATCCACTTGAACACATAAGCCTGCATGTAGGCCATTACGGCAATGATGGTGGTCAAAATTAAAGAATGCTTCAGAGTGAACCTGAAGATATCACCTTCCCGCCCGATAAGATTAGTGGAGGCCGTAGCAACGGCTATGGACTGGGGCGAAATCATCTTGCCGCACACCCCTCCCGCTGTGTTGGCCGCCACGGTTACTACTGGGTCAACCCCGATCTTCGCAGCGGTTACCGCCTGGAGTTTGCCGAAAAGCGCGTTGGTGGAGGTATCGGACCCGGTCATGAAGACCCCAAGCCAGCCGAGGAACGCGGCAAAAAACGGGAAGAGTTTGCCCGTTGCTGCAAAAGCAAGGCTCAGTGAAATTGCCATTCCGGAGAAGTTCCAAATATAGGCGAAACCGAGAACGGTGGAGATGGTGACAACAGCCCAACGAAGAGTCTTAACAGTGCTAGCGGCGACCTGTGCGGCAGTTTGGAGGGACGCGCCCATTACAGGAATGGAAAAAATGCCGGCAAGAAGGATGGCAGTGCCGGCTGCGCTCATCAGATTGAAAATGTAGATGGCCGGCATTGGCTTTCCGTCCCGGACGATCATGTTGTGCAGACCGGGGATCGCAAGTTTGAATAAAGTGTAGTGATCCAGAAACTCCTTTACTGATTTGATTCCCCAGGCTGCAACAAAAATTGAGAGCAGCAGGAAGGGCGCCCACGCCCTGAATACTTGTCCCCCGCTATACAGCAGCTTTTCCCGGCCAACCGATGCCGGCTCGTGCTCAAATCTCCAACTCTGTTTTGGATGCCAGATTCTGAGAAAAAATACCGTACACGTTATGGAGACGATCGATGCCAGAATATCGGGAAGCATTGGCCCGAGATAGTTTGAGGTCAGAAACTGGGTAATGGCGAAGGAGCCACCGCAAACAAGGGCGGCCGGCCAAACTTCGAAGCCCTTTTTCCAACCGCTTATGACAATGACCAAATAGAGCGGGATAAGCACGCTAAGGAAGGGCAGCGTCCGGCCCACCATCTTGCTGATGGCCATCGTATCGACTCCGGAAACCTGACCGGCCACGATGATCGGAATTCCGATAGCCCCGAATGCTACAGGGGCTGTATTTGCCAGCAGGCAAACGCCGGCCGCATAAAGCGGCACGAATCCAAGGCCTGCGAGCATTGCAGCCGTGATTGCCACCGGCGTTCCGAACCCGGCCGCTCCTTCCAGAAATGCGCCGAATGAAAAGGCGATAAGAAGAGCCTGCATACGCCTGTCATCGGATATGGAGGCAAGGGAGTTCTTTATGATTTCAAACTGGCCCGTCCGTACGGATAGATTATAGATGAAAACCGCTGTGAGCACAATCCAGGCGACCGGCCACAGACCGAACAGCATCCCGTCAAAGGTTGCAAGCAATGCATATTTTGCCGGCATCCCATAGCCCGCAATTGCAATGGCCAGGGCAAAGCCAACGGCGCTTATAGCCGCCCAGTGGCCTTTCATCCGCTTTACCGCGAGCGCCCAGAAGAGGTAGAAGATGGGCAGGGCAGCCAACAGGGCGGAGAGGGGGAGACTATTCAGGGGATCTGTGATAATCGTCCAGGTCATGGTACTTATCTCCTTTGCAGTTGCATTGATTTTTGACACATTTGAGAAAAACTCCGGCTTGAACGGCTGGGAAAATAAATTGGTAAGACCATAGTACACGCAGCTATTTATCAAAGCAGAAACGGGGATGTCAAGAAAAAAAGGAAGCAGACATTACCAATTTTAGACTTGACACTAACCGGTTAAAATCCTTAAAATCATCATTCAGTCTTCAGTGGTCAGTCCTCAGAAAAGATCGAAAGTAAGTGGTGAGCGGACAGGTGATCGAGAATTGGTAAAACCATATAAATGCAGCCTTCAGTGGCCAGACGATCCTTTGCTGTTCTTCCTGACGACTGACGACAGGCCACTGCTTTATTACGGGGGCGGAGATGAGTACAAGAAACGGTCTGCTGAAAGAATTTGAAAGGGTTTTGGGCAGGGACAATGTATTTTACGAGGAAACCGACCTCCACGCATACTCTTACGATGCCGCGGTTGTCGAATCCTGTCCGCCATGGCTCGTCGTTCGGCCCCAATCGAGCGAAGCGCTCGGAAAAGCGGTCCACCTCTGCAATGAAAACTCTGTGCCCCTCACGGTGAGGGGAGCGGGGACCAACCTGAGTGGAGGCACGATCCCGAAGCCCGGGGGAATCGTGATCCTGACCAACGCATTGGACAAAATTCTGGAAATAAATGAAGAGGACCTCTACGCGGTTGTCCAGCCAGGGGTTATTACGGCGAAATTCGCTGCAGCGGTTGAAGCGGCAGGTCTTTTTTATCCTCCCGATCCTGGCAGTCAGGCGGTATCGACACTTGGGGGAAATGTGGCGGAAAATGCCGGCGGGTTGCGCGGGCTCCGCTATGGGGTGACGCGCGATTACGTGATGGGACTGGAGTTCTTCGACTCGAACGGGGAGTTGGTCAAAGCGGGTGCTCGTACGGTCAAATGCGTAACCGGCTACAACCTGGGAGGTCTGCTTGTCGGCTCTGAAGGAACACTGGGGGTGTTCAGCCGGATTATTCTCAAGCTTATACCCATGCCGGTAGCCAAAAAGGCGATGATGGCGGTTTTTCCGGAGGTATCCATGGCATCCGAGACGGTTTCGGCGATAATTTCCAACAAGATCGTCCCAGTTACACTCGAATTCATGGATAACTTTACGATCCGGGCGGTTGAGGAGTTCAGCAGAGCGGGGCTGCCGGTGGAAGCTGCCGCGATGCTGCTCATCGAAGTTGATGGACATCCCGCCCAGGTCGAAGAGGATGCGGCAAAGGTGGAGTCCATTTGCCGCCGGATGGGCGCCACGCGAATTCATGCCGCACAGGATGCAAGGGAGCGGGACAAAGTCTGGGAAGCGCGGCGCTCGGCGCTCTCGGCCCTTTCCCGGCTCAGACCGACTACTGTGCTCGAAGATGCGACTGTTCCCCGCAGCAAGGTTCCCGCAATGATCCGTTGCATTGAGGAAATCGCCCGGAAATTTGATCTGTCGATCGGGACTTTCGGCCATGCCGGGGACGGAAATCTTCATCCCACGATTCTGACCGACCGCCGCGACACAGGCGAGTGGCTGAGGGTGGAAAAGGCCATAGACGAAATTTTTGAAAAAGCGCTCGAACTTGGCGGCACCCTTTCGGGGGAGCATGGGATCGGAACTTCAAAATCAAAATACCTGGAAAAAGAAACGGGGCGAGCTGCCATTGTCTATTCGCGCCGTATAAAAGCCGCATTGGATCCCAAAAATATCCTGAACCCGGGCAAGATCATTGGAGAACGGGTATGCACGATATGAAGAAGCTGGCGGCGCTGGTCAAAGAACTCGAAGAGCAGCTTGTTGTCTGCATGCGGTGCGGCATGTGCCAGGCGGTTTGCCCCGTTTATACCGAAACCGGCCGTGAAGCTGATGTGGCCCGCGGAAAGCTTGCGTTGCTCGATGGTCTGATTCAGCAGATATTCAAAGAACCGGGGGGCGTTCACGAGCGGCTGATGCGCTGTTTACTGTGCGGCTCATGTGCGGCCAACTGCCCAAGCGGCGTTAAAGTGCTTGATATTTTTCTCAAGGCCCGCGCCATCCTGGTTGGCTACACTGGACTGCACCCGGCTAACAAAATTATTTTTCGCGGCATGCTCTCTCACCCGAGGGTTTTCAACAGCTTGGTCAGGGCCGCCGGCATGTTCCAGGGGGTCTTCCTGAAGTCCGCAGACGAATTTCTAGGCACATCATGCGGACGTTTTTCTTTTCCGTTGGCGCATCGACACTTAAAGGCCTTCGCCCCAGCCTCCTTTAACACTACCATAGGCCGGCTCAATATTAACGGGGGTTCGGGGTTGAAGGCAGGTTTCTTCGTGGGTTGCCTGATCGACAAGATATACCCCAATATCGGCCATGCGGTACTGAGCTCACTAAAGGCCAACGGAGTCGGCGTATTTGTGCCGGACGAGCAAGGCTGTTGCGGCATACCTGCCCTATCCTCGGGGGACCTGTTGGCCTTTGGGAAAATGGTGCGATACAATCTCGACCTATTCTCAGCCGGCGACTTCGACTTCCTTGTGACTGCATGCGCAACATGTACGTCCACGATAAAGAAGCTCTGGCCCATGTTTGCCGGCGATCTTAGCGAAGCGGAAAAGACCCGGATTAACGAACTCGCCGAAAAGACGATGGACATCAGCCAGTTTCTTGTAGAGAAGACAGGCCTTGTGACTGCCGCTTCTGATGGAAAAAATTTCGACAGGGAAAAAGCCCTGATCAGCTACCACGATCCCTGTCATTTGAAAAAATCCCTGGGGATAGAGGCGCAGCCACGGATGCTTCTCGGCGCAAACTCCGGTTATGTTTTGAAGGAGATGAGCGAAGCGGACCGGTGCTGCGGTTGCGGTGGGAGTTTCAACCTCAAGTATTACGAAATTTCGGCGTCGATTGGTAGGCGCAAGCGCGACTCGATCTTGCAGTCGGGGTGCTCAACCGTTGCGACGAGTTGTCCGGCATGCATGCTTCAGATAAGCGATATGCTCTCGCAGGCGGGCGAGCACATTCGAGTAAAACACGCCGTTGAAATTTATGCCGATTCACTGGAAAGAGACCTCGATGTTGACACCCATTAAACCAAAGCGCATTTCGGACCTGGTTTTCGAGCAATTACGCGATCTCATTTTTAAGGGGCGGATAAAACCGGGCGAACAGCTCATGACCGAACGCGAATTGGCCGAGAGTCTTGGGGTCAGCCGGCCAACGGTAAGAGAGGCCATACACAGGCTGGTCGCCCTCGGGCTGCTCGATCACAGGCAGGGACAGGGCACTTTTGTCGTTTCACCCGCTGCGGAAAAAAACCCGCTAGGGGTGCCTCACGACCAGGAAGTCAGCTTGACGGACCTGCTGGAAGTCAGGCTCGGCCTCGAATGCAACGCCGTAATGATGGCCGCCCGCAGAGCGACCGAAGAAGACATACGTGACATAGAAACAAGCCTTCGGGACATGGAGGAGCAGATAGGGGCCGGGGGACTCGGGAGCGACCCGGACGTCAAATTTCACATGGCCATCGCTTATGCCACAAAGAATATGGTTCAGATACACATAATGAAGGGCTTTTATGATTGGCTCTTTTACGGGATCAAGTCAAACCTTCAGCGCTTATATACAGAACCTGCCACCCTCGAAATAATTACCCGGCAGCATAACGATATTCTCAAAGCGCTGCGGAACCGGGACCAGGATGCGGCCTACAGCGCCATGCACGAGCACATTACGTTCGTTCTCGATTTCGTGGCGGTCGGACCACCCGCCAAGTTCGCCGCCTGGCGGTAGGACCGCTGGCAGGGTTGCCGCTGCCTCCGGCGGCGGCAAGAACAATACAATCTGACCGCCGGCCACCGATCTTATCTGGCCACTGACGACTGATCTTGCCGATATTGTCCATAGCCTTCCTTTTCCAGGTCCTTTTCAGGGATGAACCGCAGGGCGGCTGAATTCATGCAATACCGCAGGCCGGTTGGTGGCGGTCCATCATCGAACACGTGTCCAAGGTGTGAATCGCCGTATTTGCTTCTAACCTCGGTTCTCACCGTGAAAAAGCCTGCATCTTTTTTTTCTACGATGTTGTCCGGCTCAAGCGGTTTGGTGAAACTGGGCCAACCGGTGCCGGAATCATATTTATCGCGAGAACTGAAAAGGGGTTCGCCCGAAACGATGTCCACATAGATTCCTTGAGCTTTGTTGTCCCAATACTCATTTCTAAACGGCGGTTCGGTGCCGTTCTTTTGTGTAACCTTATATTGAAGATCGGTGAGCTGGCTTCGCAAAGTCGCATCGTCCGGCTTGAAGTATTTCGCCGGATGCTCGCCCGATATAACCCCTACCGATTCTATGTTAGCAGTCTCCATATCCTTATCCTTATCCTTACCCCACACTTTTGCAATAAATTGATCGCGACCTGAAAGGTATCTGTAATACCGGTAGCGTACCGGATTCTTTTTGTAATAGCCCTGGTGATATTCCTCTGCAGCGTAGAATTTGGAAAGCGGCAGGATCGCGGTAACAACAGGTTTAGCGAAACGGCCTGAATTTTCCAGTTTGCGCTTTGACTCTTCGGCCGCAACCCGCTGGGTCTCATCATTGTAAAAAATGACACTGCGGTACTGGCCTCCCCTGTCAACGAACTGCCCGTCCGGGTCCGTCTGATCGATATGTTTCCAGAAGGAATCCAGCAGTTCCTCGTAGCGTACCTTTGCCGGGTCGTAAATGACCTGAACCGCTTCCACATGCCCCGTTTTCCCGGCCGAGACCTCTTCATAGGAGGGATTCTCCGTATGCCCGCCCGTGTAGCCCGATATGGCCTCAAGGACCCCGTTGACTTTCTCAAAATCGGCTTCGACACACCAGAAACATCCTCCAGCAAATACAGCTCTTGGAAACCCTTGATACTCGTCATCCACGCCCTGGTTCTTTTCATTCTTTTGGCCGTTCACCGAACCCGATCCAAACAGAACTAACCCTGCCAATAAAACTAATGAAAACAATAATATTACTTTCATCTCAATATCTCCTTTTATAGATGAAGCGAGGAGCGGGAAGCGGGAAGAAACACGCTCTTCCTGCTTCCTGCTACTTGCTCCCTGCTACTTGCTCCTTGCTCTCTGACATCGCTTAAGGTAATTCCTGATGGTAATGAATGCCTCAAGGGAATGTAATGATTATGTAAACATCGAGAGTAAAAATTATCTGAAGCGGGAAGCAAGGAGCGTGAAGCAGGAAGAAACACGTTCTGCTTGCTCCCTGCTCCTTGCTCCCTGCTCCTTGCTCCCCGCTTCCTGCTACTTACTCCTTGCTACTTGCTCCAGGAGTAAAAATTGATGGCAAAGCCGGACCACGTTCTTATCGTTGAGGATGACAATAAAACCGCTTCGCTCATCAGTCTATATCTTCACCGCGAAGGGTTTGAGACATCCACTGCATTCGATGGCGTAGAAGCGCTGGAGTTGTTCCGGCAGGACAATCCTGCGATTGTGATACTCGATCTGATGCTTCCCAGGCTCGATGGCTGGGAGGTATGCAGGCGTATACGCGAAATTTCCAATGTCCCTATTGTGATGCTCACTGCAAGGGGCGAAGAATTCGACAGGGTGCTGGGGCTTACAATCGGAGCAGACGATTATGTGGTAAAGCCGTTCAGCCCAAGGGAACTCGTCGCTCGAATCAGGGCCGTGTTGAGGCGAACGACCGCCGCCGCCAGGGATATATCTTCCAGGCTCAAGGTTGGCGGGCTTATATTGGACATTCACAAGCACGAAGCAGCGGTGGAAAATCGCCGCATTGTCCTCACCCCATCGGAATTCAAGCTGCTTCGATTGCTCATGAACGCACCGGGGCGGCTCTTTACACGAGAACAGCTCCTGGATGCCCTCTACCCGCTGGGCGAGCAGGTAATAGACCGGGTAGTGGACGTGCATATCGGCAAGCTGAGGCAGAAGGTTGAGCAAGATCCGGCCAACCCTCGATACATTTTGACTGTAAGAGGTTTCGGATACCTGCTTGCCCGTGGCGATCAGGAGGATATCCCATCATGAAACAGGGCATGTTGTTGAAACTCCTGGCAATCAACGTGCCGGTGGTGGCCCTGGTAATACTTGTGCTCTGGCTGGTTCTCGACACCCTCGCGGCCGACTATTTCTCCATTCTAATGAAAGAGTACCGGATTAGTCCCACCGATGCGCACCAGATGTTCGTCCACTCCGTTCACCGCTATCTTCTTTGGACCAGTATAGGCGCACTGATTCTTGGCGCACTTCTGAGTTTTCTTTTGACTCAAATGGCGTTGCGGCCTCTCTATGAGATGATAAAAACAACCAGCCTGATTGCCAGGGGTGATTATTCCTCCAGGGTGCGGGCTGATTCGCACGATGAAATTGGCGAACTGGCGGGCGCTTTCAACCGAATGGCAGCAAGCCTCGAGCGCGTCGAACAACTCAGAAGGAACATGGTTTCCGATGTCGCCCACGAACTTCGCACGCCCCTGACAAATATCAGAGGGTATATGGAGGCTCTTCAAGACGGTGTTGTGCCCCCGACGCAGGAAACTTTTCAACTGCTTCAGGAAGAAACGCTGAGGCTGATCTCTCTTGTCGAAAACCTGCTGCAATTGGCCAGGGCCGACGCAAGGTTGAACCTCGAACTGGAGGAGACAGACATCGCCGAACTGACCTCACGTGCTTTGAAAAAGTTCGACCTCGAATTCAGGCAGAAACAGATCCGGGTCAGCACGCAACTGAGCGAAGGCGCAACTGTTGCGCCGGCGGACCGCGAAAAACTCAGCCAGGTGATTGAAAATCTCCTGAAAAACGCACTGCAGTATACACCTGAAGGCGGGTCTGTATCGGTTCGCACAGAGACTATCGACCGCACGGCGAAATTCTATATCCAAAATAGCGGTCCGGGAATTGGTACTAAAGATCTGCCATTTATTTTCGAACGCTTTTATCGTGGAGAAAAATCCCGTTCGAGAGACTTTGGCGGCTCTGGAATAGGGCTCGCCATAGTCAAGGAAATCCTTGAAGCCCACGGCGGGAAGGTGGGAGTCCAAAGCACGACGGATACGACCCTGTTTTGGTTCAGCCTGCCTCTAAGGGACCAGCCGCAAACAATATCCTCCTGATCTGCCGATTCTTTACAAAATCTTGACCCATTCATTAACGTTTCATAATCGCAAATTGTTACTTGATAAAAGGTTGATACACTGAAGGCCGCTAGGCTGAGGGAAAATCAAGGGAACGCGATATCCTCGCCCTTCAGCCTGATTTTCCTAAACCTCGGTCATATGTTTAAGGAGTGAGTTTAAGATGCATTCCATGCCAAAGAAGATAGCCGAGTTGGTCTTCGCTCCGAGAACCAGGACTATCTGGCTGGCGCTTGCCGGTCTTTTCCTCGGCAGTGCGCTATGTCCTTTTAATCCTCCCGCCGAAGACGGACCACAACCGGTAAATCAGGGGAAAATAATGAATAGTGCAGCACAAAACCGCACAGACCTTGAAAACAGGCAGCTCGAGCGCCCGGCTCCGGCTGCGCGGGAAATGGAAACGGCCACTTTTGCCCTTGGCTGATTTTGGGGTGCGGATGCCCAGTTTGGGAGCATCAAAGGAGTGATTCGAACGCGGGCCGGGTATACCGGCGGTCTTAAGGAAAATCCCACCTACAGGGCTTTGGGCGACCATTCGGAAAGCATGGAGATCTCTTACGACCCGTCTGTTATCTCGTACCTGGAGTTGCTTGAAATCTTCTGGAAAAGCCATGACCCTGGGGTCTATTCCCGGTCCAAGCAGTATATGTCCGCAATTTTTTATCACAATGATGAACAGAAAAAGCTGGCTATCGAATCCAGACAACGTGAAGAGGCAGCAAGACACCAAAAGATATATACTGAAATATTGCCCGCTGCCCGATTCTACCCGGCGGAAGACTATCACCAGAAATATTTCCTGCGGCAAAGACCTGACCTGGTAAATGAATTAAGGGTAATCTACCCTGGGGAAACCTTTGTCGATTCGACGGCGGCAGCCCGCCTAAACGGGTTCCTTGCCGGCCATGGCTCCTATCATTCGCTGGAAGCGGAGCTGAGAGATCAGATACCACCCGATGAAAAGGTCCGCCTACTCAAAATTTTAAGTGGTAATGGGCGTTGAAGAAGGTCCCAGGGGACAGCCGGAATCCAGAGCAAAAACTTCGTGTTCTCCTGTCCCTTCGTGGGACTGTCGTTTGGAGCGGTCAGGAAGGCCCGCCATGGTCACGAAGAACACGAAGGAGCCACGAAGGGTCTACAAAGAAAACCAATCTGGATAAGCACCTTTGTGGCCTTCGAACCTAAAAAGTATTGGTCGGACACGAAAAAGAGAAAGCACACGAAAACCCTTCTCATACAAGATCCCTGGCAATGATTTTCCTTCGTGCTCTCAAGATCGACCGTGCGTCCTCACAAAAGATCGGACACCGAACTATCAGCTTCTAACATGGGCTCGAACGTTTAACGCGGAACCCGAACAGAGTGAGGGGTCGCCCATCGAACAGGTCGGCGGATTGCGGCCGGGTTGTCGATCGTGTACCCTTCGTACTCTTCGTGACCCCAAAAGCAATCAAATCTAAAGTTATACCATTAGATCCCCCACCCGCCCTAAATCGGGTCCAGCCTGAACAATTCGTTTGACCTCGAAAAGCTCAAAAGAAAGCGGGGCATGACGAGCATCTGCGAATGGTATTGCAGGATGGCCTTGCGCTTTGCCACCATTTCCTCGGGCGTGAGGCAAAATGAAATCCACGGTTGGCCATCGTCAGGAAAGTTGTTGGGAGGGCTGAGGTGCGACCCTGACCCCGCTCCCTGGTCGAGCGGCCACTGTCCATAGTGGATGAGGAAGGTAAGCAGTATGGGCTTGAGATTTGATTGTGTCATCGCCAAATGTTTCAATGCTTCTTTAACGAAAAAATAACTCGAAGTATGATCGGGGTGCTGATCATAGCTTGGGGTTACTGCCACGATGTTAGGCCGAAATTCGGACATCACCCGTTCGATCTCTTTTCTCAGATCTTCACCGCAGTAGTCAGTTCGAGGCACAATCACTTCAAACAAGGGAGGGCTGGTTCTCCTGGTAAAAGGAGACTTGTATGCAACCGGGTGTAAACGATACTTCAAACGAAGGTAGGTCAGCCCGCCGTCGGGAAAACCAAGGAAGATAACGTCGTGCTCCTTGATCCCGAGGGCGGCATCAGCTTTGAGGGCCTCTATCCGGCGCTCTTCACCATACATGGTGTAGTCCTTTGCGGTGGGGCGGCTGATGCGATCTTCCTTTTCCACACCCTCCGGAAAGCCGTCTCCGTTTGTCATAAATACCACTTTCACTTTTCCGCCGGCCTTGATGACCCGCTGAATGAGCCCCCCCGCTCCAAGGCTCTCGTCGTCGGGATGGGGGGAAAAGACCATAAGGCGTGTGTTACGCGAGATCAGAGGCTCTATCGCTTCCAATTCCTCCGCCCATGCAAAGCAAGGCGACAACAGGGCAAGTGTGAGCACAAGCATCCGCACTGTTCTAAATGACAAATCGGACCTCCTGATTTTCTATTATCCTTCTGCGCGCGAAGGGGCAAAAAGCTAGTATAATGAAACTTCGTTCGGAAATCACCCAAGAGTCGCATGACTGCATTACTTTGGTTGACATAGCTCTTTTGTCGGAGTATATTTTAAAAGTTGGCGCGGGGTGGAGCAGTCAGGTAGCTCGTCGGGCTCATAACCCGAAGGTCCCTGGTTCAAATCCAGGCCCCGCTATCAAGAAAAATAAGGGACTTAGAGAAAATCTGAGTCCCTTTTTCTTTTCCTCTTTCAACTGTTCCCCACACATGGGCCTGTTTTTGCCTTCTCGGGACTGTTTCCCCACATCGTTCCCCACATTATGCCCGTCAGATCGCCCGCCCTGTTCCTGAACACATAAGCCTTTGTCATGGCGGGAGTCCCGCATACGACGCGCCAGGATAGGCCTGGAATCCATTTTCTCGGGTCATCCCATATCCTTTTTCCACCTTTAACTATGCTGTTTGCTTCGGGACTTGGTTGAATCTTCCACATGTTGAAAAAAGTTTGTAAAGTTCTGTTAAGGTGTCGTGGCAGAAACTGGAACTTTAAGCAGTAGTCCTTCATCATTCCAGACATTGAAAAGCGGGTGTTCGAAGTCGTCTTGGGAGTTTCCGTTTTCGGTATACTTTTCGTTTCAAAAGTTGCAATATTTCCGCAATCGATGAGACACTATCCAACCCTTAAAGCCTTTACCCGCTTGCATCTGGGACTCTTCTGTCGTGTTAAGTTTAGTCTAAAAGTTAACTTCACTCCCGATTGGCTTAGGCTAAGGCTTTGATTGTCCAGGCGAACAGGCATAGGCCCCCCTATGACCGGCTATAGACTGTCCTGGTGAAAGTGCCGTACACCCTCATGGATGAGACATGATGCATGCAGCTACTCGTTCAAGGAGCGCAAAATGAAAAACTTCGTATAAAATAGGGATTAGGTAGTCGGTTTGAATATAAACAAGGTATACACGACGAAGTTACTGAATGTGACTGCTCCGCAGGCGATTACCTGTGAGAAGAGATACCAAAAGCTGAACTTGTCTACAAGTATGAACATCATAATAGCGTTTATCCCGAGGTTGGTTACCCCCACCCCCAGATACTTTGCCACTTGGCTGGGCATGTGAATGAGTGACGGGTTTTCGAATGTCCAGAATTTTTGGAGCGTGAACCCGACGCAAACAGCCAAGCTGAAACCTATTGTGGAGGACAGTAAATAATGGACGCCAAGGTAGTGGGTCAGAACCCAGACCAGGCCTAAATGAACTGAGGCGGCAGTTGTGCCGGAGACTAGGTACTTCGCGATGATGAATCGCTTGCCATAGCCGATGGTGATAAGTTTTCGCAATAGTTCCCGCATTTAGACCCCGTAATCAGCATCTTCCGGCCCCTTCGGAACCTGGTTAGTTCGAAAAAGCTCTTTGTCGCCACAGAATTGTCCCCGCAAACTATTCAAGAATTCATTAAGTTGCAAGTGAAATTCATTTGGTCCACTTCGGTGTCTCGGCTGTCTGAATTAATTCCTAATCAATTTGCGCTTTGCGCCCTGATCCACAATCCAAAAATATTCTTGCGAAATCGGAATGTCACCTTTTTCGCTCCGGATCAGCCATTTGTCCGCACTCGCCTGGGCCGTCTGCTCGATTTATTTCTTATAACAATTGCACGATCTGACGATATCTGGTTGGGAGAACGCCTTCGGCGCCCAAAACATACAACCTGTGGAGTTGAAGGTATGAAAAATCTCATAATAAACTGCATCGTCTTCCCCGTACTACTACTGTTTGCTATTTTATGGAGTTGTCCCGCGAAAGCCGATATTGACTCAGTGGTAAAAACAGTTCAACCCGCAACTGTCAAAATCTATGTCTTAGATCGAGCCGGCAACCCGGTGGCCCAGGGCAGCGGGTTCTTTTTTCAATCCTATGAGCATCTGATCACAAATTATCACGTTCTCGGAAAGGCAATGATGGCCAGGGTTAGAACTCCTGATGGAAGGGAATTCAATGTAAAAGCCGTCGTGGCCGAGGATGAGCCTGACGATCTGATCGAAGCCCTTGTGGATGTCTCGGTTGGTTCGGTGCCCTATCTTACTGCTGCCGGTACCGCCCCTCAGGCTGGTGACCCCGTTGTGGTGATCGGCAGTCCCCTGGGGGTCGATAAGGTAGTGAGCCAGGGGAATGTGGACGCAATCATGACAATACCGAAATATGGAAGGGGTATCTTGCATAGCGCCCACTCATTTCCAGGATCGAGCGGGAGCCCCCTGGTGAACGCCCAGGGTGAAGTAATCGGCATCGAGACCGCAGCAGTGCCCGGTAGGCCGAATATCAACTTCGCCGTACCCGTGGAACGGTTTTCAGGCTTAAGTCCCACTTTCCGCGAGCTTTCGGCCGCTCCAAGCGCAAATACACCTGTCCGGGCAGAAGTCCAAAGGCCGGATGCCCACCCGGGGGCGCTTGAGAAAGACATACAAATGGCGGAGGCCGGCGACCCGGCCGCCCAGGTAAGAGTTGCACTTAGGTACGAACGGGGGCAGGAGCTTTCCCAAAACTGTTTTGAGGCGCTCGGCCTCTATCGCAAGGCGGCCGAGCAGGGATATTTGATGGCGCAATACCATCTCGGGCGAATGTACTATACTGGTGAGTGCATGGGGAAGGATCTCGGCGAGGCCGCCAAATGGCTGAAAACGGCGGCTGAGCGAGGGTTTGCGGACGCTCAGCAGTTTTTTGGGGGAATGTGCTTCAATGGGGAAGGGGTAGCCCGCGACCGGGTCACGGCATGCATGTGGACGATCCTTGCGGCATCCAGGGGAAACGCAGAGGCGAACAATTTATTGAGGTTCATGGCGTCGGAATTGACCCATGACGAACTCATCATGGCCCAGGAAAAGGCCAGGAACTGGAAACCGACTATGTGAAATTCACAACGGCAAAAAGCGATTCACCGCAGCATTTCATGTCCCGCCGGGACACCCTAAGAGTGGACGAACCGTGCTTTGGAGTTCGCCAGTGTCACTATCACTTTGGCCCCAACCAGACCGGCAAGATGTGCAAACTTCTGCGGAATTCTCCAATGGAGACAACTGAATACGGTTCTGTCTGTTTCGCGCCTTCATACGATTGCGGCAGAGCTGGCAAATAGTGTAGTATGTGATCGCAATCGTCTGCCGGTGAATAGAAGCACCTGCATTTTGTCTTCCCGGTACAATTTCACTTCCGAACAAGTCGGGCCTACGCGGATGCGCAAAGAAGAAGATGATTATTTCATTCCGGCCCTGGCGCCCTATGTGCAGTGGGTAAAGGCGTACAGAGATCTTATCTGTGAGGTCTACGACGAGCAGAAAACGGTCAGGAAGGCATGGAAAGCCTTCAGGGGCGCCGTACCTGGAATCGAGCGCAGGTTGGAATTCGGCGTTTTTGAGCAAATGCTGTTATTTAGCCTGTTCCTGTCTGAATGGAACAAGACTGAGTTTGCAGGGAGTGGCTCCGAGGAAGCAGGGCGAACAGAGCCGGGAAGCATCGGCCACGGCGGGAAATACCCCGGCGACCAGTTAGATACAGTTATACAGAAGCTTAATAAAGCTATCGAAGAAAAAGAGAGGGCCGAATTTAACCTGAAACATCATGAACAAAACGCTCTGATGCACAGGGAAAGAAAAGAGCATTTTGAAAACCGCTCGACTCTGCTCGAAGAAAACATGGAGAGACTTCGAAAGGAACTGGATGCGGCTAATGAACAGCTCGCCCTGGTTGCACATGAGTTAGACAAATACAGGGCCGAAAACACGGAATTACAGGAACAGAGGTCAGTTTCCAAAAGTATAAAAATTTTCGACCGAACGATTTCTCCAAAAAAGATAGGCAGATGGAACGCACAACTCTCCCGAGACGGCTACTACCGGCTCTATCGGAAAATCCGGGGAAAGGTCCATTGTATCTACATCGGAAGGGAACTTGATATTGAGAAGGCCATGAGGAAGGTTGAGGAAAAAGAAAGAGCCTTGTTAAGTCCCGTACCAGCCGCCGGCGTCACCCAGGAACAAGCAAATTGAGGAATTTAGGAATTAAGGAATTAAAAACAAACTCCCAAACCAATTTAGGTATTTAGGAATTCATGGGTTCATGCCAGTCCCGTTTCTACCAGAGTTGAAGTCCCTCAAGTACTTTCTAAAGCCCTTGATTTGTTTCCGGCACTCGGTAGCAAGATCATAAATCTGGCTGAACCGATTCTGACTGATGCACTCGCAGTCGAAAGCTCGATAGAGCTTGGATTGAACTTCGCCGCACGAGCGCTGTGAATACCCCAGAAAACGGATGCACTCACGAGGGGAGCCGTCGTCAAACCCTTCAGCAATATTGTCCATTACAGACCCGGCTGCTCTCCAGATCTGATCCCTGATAATATAGTTCCTTTTTAATCCGGACTCGTCTGTTACCCGCGAAATTTCGCGGCAGAGATCCCTGGCCTTCTGCCAGCAGGGCAATTCTTCAAATTTGCTGTAATTCACAATCCCTCAATCCCTCAATCCCTCAGGTGATTGGCCGCGTAAAAAAACCCCGAAGATAGAAGAATCGTGAGGCATGCCACAGTCAAAGCGAGCGACTTCCCATGCCATAAACCGGCAAACCACCGTCTGAACTGGTCAGCAAGCAAATTTGCCGTTCCGCCGTATAGTTGCAGACCCCGCAAGTACTGTTTGGAATCTTCAGGATTATCCGGATAGACAGTTCCATTTGCGACCTCATATCCCTGGGCGCCAATCCAGTCATCGTGAGCCGTGGCATAAATCAGAACGGCACTGCCAAGGCCCCCCAGCAGTATAACCAGGCTTATGAGATATAGTATGCTGCGCAGATTTTCTGTTCTCAATTTCATAATATCTTAAAAGGTGGATGAGCGGAAAAATCCGGTTGGACTGTCAAACCGGATTAGGAATCCCGGACCTGAACCCGGGATTCCTAATCCGTGATGAAAGGCACATTGTCGAGGACTTTCTAGAAGAGCCCTTTGATCTGCTTGTGCAGCTCGGCTGTGCTCTTCATTCGCATTCGGTCCCGCTCGTATCCGATCCTGTCGAGTTCCTGCGACAGGAGCAGCAGGTTTGGTTCGTCATACCGCATGCCTGCGCGCCAGGCTTCGATAAGCCTTCGGTATATGTGCACCATCCTGCTCACGAGGTCCACGGGGTATTCGCGGCCCTGGATCTTGAGCGTGTGGAGCCCGAGTCCCATGTAACGCCACAACTCTTCTCCGGAAATAACGAACGCGATGTTCGGGTTTCGGCGGATACGTTCGTTAATAGATTCTATCTCATCGGGCCTGGTGCCGCTTCGAGCCAGCACCTTTCGCCTCTGCTCATCGGTTAGCAGACAGAGCCGAAAGCAACTTCCGGAACGGTCGGGCCACCCTTCATATTCGATAATTTCGTTGCCGTCTTCGTCTACACACCTTCGTTGTATGTAGGAATCGCCGATAAGCTCGTGGAAAGAACAGTTTCCGACTCCACCCACGCAACGGTTGCCGTGGATGAGGACTTCGGCGCCTATTGCGAGGGAATCAGAAGCGTTTTTGAACTCGGAGAGTTGTTCGACTGTTTTGATCTGGGTGCTTGCAACAACTTGAGTGGCCCCATAGCCGGTGAACTCGGCCATCTGTTCCCGCGTCTGGATATTACACCCGACACTGGCGTGAATCACCAGGTCCGGGAAATTGTCGCGAGCCAGTTGCATGACGAACGG
>OMOE01000028.1 GCA_900290365.1 Syntrophobacter sp. SbD1
GCCAGCAGGTTGGTTTGGCGGGCGATCTCTTCGATGATGGAGATCTTGCCCGCGATTTCCTTCATCGCTGCAACCGTCTCCAAAACCGACTTGCCTCCCTCTTTTCCGTCTTCGGCAGACTTGATCGCGATTTTCTCCGTCTGTTGGGCATTGTCGGAATTCTGCTTGATGTTGGCCGCCATTTGCTCCATGGAAGAAGACACCTCTTCGACCGATGCCGATTGTTCCGTCGCGCCCTGGGACAACTGCTCGGAACTGGCGCTCATCTCCCGGCTTCCCTCCATGACCTGATTGGCTACTGTCTGTATGTTTGCCGCAACATCGGTGAGACCATCCACCATGGTGGCCATAGCCTGCATAAGCTTGTCTTGAGCGGAACGCTCCCTGACCTTGACTGTGAGGTTGCCTCCAGCAATTTCGCAGGCTACCGCAGTAACTTCATCCATTGCGTCCATGAGCACATTGAGGTTGTTCTTGATCTCGTTGAAATCGCCCTTGTATTCGTCGGTGATTCTGGGTGGAATATCGCCCTTGCTGATCCGGTCAACATGCTCGGCGGCTACTTTCAAAGGTCCGATAACCGCGTCCAGGGTATTGTTCACCCCTTCCACGATCTTGCGGTAGTCTCCGCTGTGTTTGGATGTATCCGCACGTGTGGCAAGATTGCCTTCCACCGCTGCTTTGGCCAGACCATCGGCATCCCGCACCAGGCTGGCAATCGCTTGAACCGTGCTCTCCAGTCCGTCGTTGATCTTTGTGAAGTTCTCTCCAATTGCACGGGTATCTTCGTCGGTGGCTGCAGTGGAAGGAACAACGTTGAGATCTCCCCCTGCGACTTTTTCCAAATTGACCACCAGTTTATCGACCTCAGCCGCTTGATAATCGGCTTGTTTTTTGGCCAGACGTGCTGCGTTTTTCACTGCAGTGAGGTCCGTTACCACCTCCAGAGCTCCGATTATCCTGCCTTCAGTGTCTTTAACGGGGACGCCGGTGTAGGAGATATCCACATCTTTGCCCAGCGGGTGGGCGTCGGTCTCGGCTGTCACGCTGTGGCCGCGCTGCATGCACTGGCCCGTGGCGCACTTATCCGTGCGGCAATGAGGCGTTTTGAAGTGATCGTAGCATTTGGTCCCTATGACGGCCTGCTGTGAGAGCCCGGTCAGGCTGGCGCCAACAGCGTTCATGTATCGAAGACTGAAGTCCCGGTCGACAATGAGGGCCGGTACTGGCATCGAATCAAGATGTGCAACAATGGAACTCATGGTATTGTTTACACCTTCGATGATCTTGCGATAGTCTCCGCTGTGTTTGGCTGCATCCGCACGGGTGGTAAGATTGCCTTCCACCGCTGCGTTGGCCAGGCCATCGACATCCCGCACCAGGCCGGCAATGGCTTGAACCGTGCTCTCGATCCCGTCGCTGATCTTTGTGAAGTTCTCTCCAATTGCACGGGTATCTTCGTCGGTGGCTGCAGTCGAAAGGGTAACGTTGAGATCTCCCCGGGCAATTTTTTCCAAATTGACCACCAGTTTATCGACCTCAGCCGCTTGATAAGCGGCTTGTTTTTTGGCCAGACGTGCGGCGTTCTTCACCGCAGTGAGGTCCGTGACCACCTCCAGAGATCCGATTATTCTGCCTTCAGTGTCTTTAACGGGCACGCCGGTGTAGGTGATATCTAAATCATTGCCCAGCGGATGGGCGTCCGTTTCAGCCGTCACGCTGTGGCCGCGCTGTATGCACTGGCCCGCGGCGCACTTATCCGTGCGGCAATGCGGCGTTTTGAAGTGATCGTAGCACTTGGTCCCTATGACGGTCTGCTGCGAGAGGCCGGTCAGACTGGCGCCAACAGCGTTCATGTATCGAATGTTGAAGTCCCGGTCGCCAATGAAAGCCGGTAAGGGCATCGAATCGAGATGTGCAACAATGGAACTCATGGTATTGTTTACACCTTCGACGATCTTACGATAGTCTCCGCTGTGTTTGGAGGCATCCGCACGGGTGGACAGGTTGCCTTGGACAGCCGCCTCAGCGAGCATATTGGTATCGACCACCAATGCGTTGATGTTTTCGATCACGCGCTTGAACGATTGTGACAGGATGCCAACCTCATCCCTGCCGGTCGCTTCGATGCTGACATTGATATCTCCGAGGGCCAATTTATCTACAGCCGAAGAAAGATTTCGCATCGGCCTGCTGATCACTCTTGAAATGAAGAATCCTAGAACAATCGCGAGCGGTACTCCGGTCCCAACGGCCAATAACGGGGACTTCATTGCTCCAACCATTCCGCCGGTCAGGGCCACGATAACAAATGCCGCAGCCAGTTTCGTGCCTATTTTGAGGTCGTAGAACCACTTCATCGTGTGCCTTCCTTTTATTTTGATTGTTTCCTAATGAGTCAAAGATTCCTGCATTTCGACACTCTGCACCAGCTTGGGCACATCCATGATGAGCGCTACAGTGCCATCGCCCAGAATGGTCGCACCGGAGATCACATCCACGTTGCGGTAGATTTTGCCCATATTCTTGATGACTGTTTGGTGCTCCCCGATGACCTTGTCCACCACAAAACCTACGTTGCCGCCCGGGGATTCGGTGATCACGATCTGTTCGACTTCCGGCGCATTGCCGCTGATCGCAAAACGCTCGCGAAGCCGAATGTAGGGGACGATTCCGCCCCGCAAGTGCGTAATGTGCCGTCCGTGTGCTCTTGCTACATCCTCGCGTGTCAATTCCACGCACTCCTCCACAATGGAGAGCGGCAAGACGTAGTGTCCATCCCCGACTTTGACCAGCAACCCGTCAATGATCGCAAGGGTGAGGGGCAGCTTGAGGGTGATGGTTGTCCCAATTCCCTTTCGGCTGCTGACCTCTATGGAACCGCGCAGAGCATCGATGCTGCGCTTCACTACGTCCATCCCGACACCACGGCCCGAGATGCTGGTAATCTGCCGGGTGGTGGAAAAACCGGGGGCGAAGATCAGTGAAAAAAGTTCCTTCTCACAGAGTTCCGTTCCGGTTGCAGTCAAACCTTTTTCCAAAGCCGTGGACCTGATTGCATCCGCGTCCAGACCTGCGCCGTCGTCCGTTATACGGATCAACACGCTGGCGCCCGAATGCATTGCCGAGAGTTGAACGGTTCCCTGCCGTGGTTTACCGGCAGCCTCTCTAACCCCCGGAGACTCGATGCCGTGATCGATACAGTTTCTTATGAGGTGAACGAGAGGATCGTTCAGGCGCTCGATCACGGTTTTGTCAAGCTCGGTTTCACCTCCATCGGTAACCAGCAGAATATCTTTGCCCAGTTCACCGGACAGATCGCGAACCAGCCGTTTGAATTTGCTGAAAGTCGTCCCGATGGGCAGCATCCGAATACTCATGGTGTTGTCGCGCAGCTCGGCGGTGAGGCGTTCCACTTCCTCGGATATGGAGAGCAGTCCTGCGTGATCCATAGAAGAAACCGTCTGGCTGAGGCGAGCCTGTACCGTGACCATTTCCCCCACCAGGTTGACCAGGGCGTCGAGTCTTGCCGCTGGCACCCTGACGCTCGAAGTTTGTTCCTCTTTCTGATGCTTGCTGCGAACTGCCCGGATGTGTTCCTGTTCAGCCAGGGCGGAATCGACCCTGCTTGGCTCCACCAGTCCTTTATCGACCAGTAGCTGTCCAACGCGGGTCTGGGCGCCCAGGGCTTCCTGCAGATCCTCCTGGGTCACGAGACCACGCTCGATCAATATCTTCCCGAGCCTTTTCGGAGGTGCGTCATCATCTTCGCAACCCGGCTCATCGATGAACTCGATCGCCAACTCGCACTCATCTTCGACGAAGATGAAAACATCCTTTATGGCATCGAGTCCGCGCCGGGTGGTGAGAATCACGTCCCACCCGATGTGACATTGTTCGGGATCAAGCTCCTCCAGTTCGGGGATGGCTTCCGTGTTGGCAATGACGCTGCATTCCCCCAGTTCCCGCAGCTCGTTGAGCAAAAGGACCGGATTGGCGCCTCGCGAAAAGATTTCACGATCCAGCCGCAAAGATATGCGGTAGGTTCTCTCCACCTGTTCATCTTCTGTTGCCTGCAATGTCAATGGGGGAACCTGGCCGACCTGATTGTCACCTTTGGCAATGAGTTCCCTGAGTGCGCTCGTGATCTCGCCGGCCACAGATGTGACGGTCATCTCCCCGCCGTCCGGCCCATCAAGCATTCCGCGTATCTGGTCTCCAGCCCGGAGGGTCAAATCAACGAGCGTTTTGGTGACGCCCAGTTTTTCATTGCGGACCAGGTCAAAAACGTTTTCGACGTCGTGCGTGAATGCTGCAATGTCATCAAAGCCGAACATTGCTCCCGACCCTTTGATCGTGTGCAGCGCGCGAAACACGCGGCCGATCAACTCTTTGTCCGCAGGGCATTCTTCTAAAGCGAGCAGGGAGGTCTCAAGTTCGGCGAGGAGTTCGTATGCTTCAGCCCGATAGGCTTGTCTTTGAGGCTCCATCATCCCAGGACTTTCTTTACTACTGCCAGAAGTTGCTCGGGCTTAAAGGGTTTGACAATCCATCCGGTGGCTCCTGCCGCTTTCCCCTCTTGTTTCATCTCCGCCTGTGACTCGGTTGTCAGCATCACGATGGGGATGAACTTGCAAGTGGGATCGGCCCTGACATTGCGGATCAGTTCTATGCCATCCATGTTGGGCATGTTGAGGTCGGTCAGCACCATCTGCACAGCCGCTCCGTGCAGTTTCGACAAGGCGTCCTTCCCATCTACCGCCTCCACCACCTGGTAGCCGGCCTGTTTGAGCGTAAAGCTCACCATCTGGCGAACGCTGGCGGAATCATCTACGGTCATGATGATCTTGCTCATGATTTCCAGTCTCCTATCCACAAGCAACTCTTATTGGGGTCCTTATGACAGCCCAGAGTCCGCGCGAACCCTGCGTCGCGCACCATCTGTTTTAAGCTCCGGGATTTTCGTTCGTGAAGTGCGACGCGTTTACACTCTCTCAAGGATGCCCGATGGGCGGAGCAGAATAGTTGCATGGTGGACAGGTCCAGGTCCGTGAGCCCTTCGAGATCGATGACGATACTCTCTCCGCTGTTCAATGCCTCCAGCAACATACGCTTCAGCTCGTTTGCCCGCTCTATGGTCCAACTGCCATCCAGTTTGAGAACATTGTTTTCTCCAGACCGCGTCATATCGACATCCATCGACTTTCTCCCTTTGTTCTTTCCGGTGTTTGGCTAAAAGAGTTCGAAATTATCCCCCAGATCCTCTTGATCCGCCTTGTCCGGTTCGTTGTCGGTCTTCTCCTTTTCCATCATGCCGGCCATCAGGGGGTTGACTGGGTTCCGATGCGGTTTTTCTGCAGAGTTCGTTTTCAGGTTGAACAGGGATTGATGTATCTCACGTTCTCCCTGCATCGTATAAGTGGCCTCCAGGGCCTTCATGCGTTCCGCTCCCTCTGCCTGATCGTCGGCCGGCCCTTTCGGCCGCATGAACGCCACGAGCTCATCCAGGCCTGACGCCACGTTGCAGATCACCTGGTCAACCTGGCGATGCACACCCACTTCAGCGATGGTTTTTCGGATGTTCCCGGAAAGCCTGCAGCCGTCCTGGTTCATTTGTGTAAGAAGAGAGACTATCCCCTGATTGACATCCTGCAGGGTCTGCAACTGGGTCCTCAGCGACTCGCCGACCAATGCCAGTTCGCCTCCCTTATCTGTTCCGTCTGCATTGAAAGCGGAGCACAGGGACTCGGACGCCGAAGTGATAGAGCGCAAAGCCTCACTCGCGTTTTCCGTCCGCTGGCGGGTTTCAACCGAAAGTTGGTGGATCGCTTCGGCCAGGACTCCCAGCGTGGCGCCTTCCTCACCGATGTGGCAGGCTTTGACGGTGGCGTTGAGTGCAATCCGCTTGATTTTTTCTCCGATGCCCTCGATGTTGCCGGTGTGTCCCGACATCTCCCCCAGCATGCTGCCCACTGAACCCATCGCCAAAGACAGCTCCCGGTCTGCCTCGCCGTATGCCTTAAGGGCTGAGGTGACCGAAGAAATACCGGCCTCTACTCCGGTGAGAAACGATTGTCCGGTCTCATCGGCTGCTCCCGCCATTTTCGAGGTCTCCTGGGCCATTTCTGCGACCAGGTCTGCCAGGGCGTTGAGATTATCGAGGATGTTTTTAACTGCGGAAACCAGTTCCTCCCTGGCATAATTGAGTTGGGCTATTTGCAGGTGACAGACATCTGCCGCCAGACGCAGATCTTTCCCTGTCCCTTTCGGTTGCAGACGAATGCTCCCGAACAGGAATCCTCCAACTGTTTGTCGCTCTCCGTTGCCTGCCGGCCTTTCATGTGGACCAAGGCCGGCGAGTGCCTGTTGCACGTGTTCGATCCGCTGGCGGGTAATGTCATGAAATTGCATGGCCGAGACAATCTCCCCGATCCGTTTGGAGACGGCCTCATAACGGGTGGAGATCTCTCCTGCACCCCTGGCTGATTGGCCGTGTTTTTCCAGCAGAGACTCAAGACTCGACATGGTCTTGTCGAAAACGATGCGGGCCTGGGTTTGCTGAGCGGTTTCCAGGTCCAGGACCTTGGCCAGGATTTGCCCGATCAGTTGGCTTAGCGAATCGGAACTCGCCAGAAGTTGAATACACCGGTTTTCAATCTCCAAAGACAGTTTTCCCACTTCATCCGCCAAACCCTCGAAGCCGGTGTTCTGATCCTCCAAACGGGCGTTCTCGATCTTGGTGGATACGCATAAGACCCGCAGGTGCTGAATGGTTTTGCCAAAACCGTCCACTTGCTGATTGAGGTGAACAAGGTTTTCCAATAGGTCCCGAAGGGTTTTCGCGTTCCGCCTGGATTCACCCTCAAGCCGTTTCATTCTTTCGACCACATTGTGAAATCCGCCTATGGCGGTCCCCAGTTCTTCTCCGGACATCAGTTGGGCAACCGTGGAAGATATCTTCGAGATATCTCCGGCGCGCTGATAAAAATCCTGTAGTTTTTCTCCAATGGAAAGAAACTCGCCTTCTGTGGACTTCCCCAATGATTCCAGGTCGCTTTCCAGCACCCGTAGAGCATCCCGCCACCCATTGGCCGAGAATACTTCTCGATGCAGCCTGGAAAGCAACTCACCCGGCCAGCCGAGAATCTTCATTAAGATGGTCCCCGAGATTAAGTTCACAGTAATTTGATGCCCCGACCTAAAGACATTCCAGTTATTGCCTTGGTCATAGCCCCGTTGATGATAATTTCTGATGCATCACTTAGGTCGGTATTATTCGGGGAATTCTCGACGGTGAAAGAAGAGCGACAAAACACTTACATGCATTCACTAAAATTCGATAGAGTTGAGGTAGGATCTCAGATTGACCTTCTCTTGTTTCAATCCGAGCTTTATTCGAAGGCGATAGCGGTGAGTCATGACAGTATTTAAAGAGACACCGAGTATCGAAGCGATCTCCTTGTTTCTCTTGCCGGCCTTGATAAGACTTGCAACCTGGACCTCCATTGAGCTGATATGGGCATGCTTAAGCGACAGATTCTTCAGAAAAGGAGAGCAGATTTCCGACAGATTCGTCTCCAGGACCTCAATATATGCCTTATACTCTTCACTAAGATTACCATTTTTTATCTTCTCCACGTAGGGGAGAATCAGTTCCTTTACATTGCAGACAACATCCGCGCCGAGTTTCTCCTTCTCTTTCTCCGCCTGTTGAAGAAGCACTCTAATGGCAGTATTCGAGTCGTGAAGTTCCCTCTGTATCCTCCGTTCGCGATCTATCCTTTCTATCTTTGCTTTGAATTCCGGCAACTGGAATGGTTTTGCTATGAAGTCAGACGCTCCGGCTTTGATGATGTCGCTGTATGCGTAGGCATCCGTGTGACCGGTCATCATGATCGTATCGAGTTCGGGGTCGATTTTAAGAATCTCACTGAGCAGTTGCAGGCCATCGATACCCGCCATTTGAATATCTGAGATGACGAGATCGAAACTGTTTTGTCTTAATACTTCCAGGGCTTCAGTCGGATCGATGAAGCTCTCGCAGGAATAACCCGATGATCGCAAAAATTTAGTCAGCATGGCACAAATATTTTGTTCATCATCAACGACCAGGACCCTCTCGATTTCTCTTTTCAAATCAGCCCCCCTTTTGCGCATCGAGAATCTTTCGGACCGCCTCGGATATTTGTCTCATGCCATAAGGCTTCATCAGGAGTTTCATGCCTAGCCCTTTCACGCTGTCAGTGGTAATTTTTTCGCTAAACCCTGTGCAAAGCATGATCGGCATATCAGGCCTAATCCTCAACACTTCCATGGCAAGATCCATCCCAGTCAGATTTGGCATAGTATAATCGGTCATCACCAGGTCGAACTCGTCAGGATTCGAGCGGAAAATCTCCAGAGCTTTCACACTGTCTGTTTGAGAGGTGACCTTATAGCCCAGGCGCTCCAGGAGTCTGGTTCCCATTTCCATCACAGCCGGCTCGTCATCCACGAGCAATATCCTTTCCGAACCGCGTTGCAGCGGACCGTCAACTTGCATGGCCGCTTCAGATTCGACATCAACCCTTGGGATGTAGATACTGAACGTTGAGCCTTTTCCAGGTTCGCTTCGGATGGCAATGGCCCCTTCATGCCGTTTGACTATGCCGTCAACAACTGCTAGCCCCAGGCCGGTTCCCTTTCCCACCTCTTTGGTGGTAAAATATGGGTCGAAAATGCGCCCCATAGTCTCTGCATCAATTCCAGCGCCCGTATCGGAAACACTCAACTTCAGGTATGGGCCGGGCTTAAGATCAACGATTGACTGACCGGCCAAGTCGCTCTCGCTCAAATCGACAGGGGACAGGCGAACCTCCAGAATGCCCTTGTCATCCATTGCATGGGCTGCGTTGGTGCAAAGGTTCATCAACACCTGGTGGATTTGATTTGGATCGGCCAGCGAGACACCCGTCTGAATTTTTGTCCTTATTTCTATCGAGGTGGGGAGCGAAGACCGCAAAAGCTTCAGGGCCTCTTTGATAATCGAACTTATATCGATCGGTATTCTTTGCTGTTCCTGAGCGGAACGGGAAATCGCCAGGATTTGTCTGATGAGTTCCTTGGCCCTTAGAGATGCATTGACCACCTGCTCCAACCCAACTCGCAGCGAACTGGATGGAGAAAGTTCACTTAGCGCCATTTCCGTGTAGCCTATGATAGGCTGCAGTATATTGTTGAAATCGTGCGCTATACCTCCGGCAAGAGTTCCGATGGCTTCCACTTTCTGTGATTGGAGGAGTTGTGCTTCGAGCTTTTTCTTTTCTCCCTCCGCCAGCTTGCGCTCGGTGATATCGATGGCGACACCAAGCACCGCCGGCGTCTTATCGCCAAAGATGTGGAAAGGGACCTTGATGGCCTGATGGAAACGCCTGTTGCCATGGGCGTCGGTATAGGGTTCCTCTGGAATGAACTTCATTTTCCCCGTCATCATGACTTCCTGGTCATCCTGCAACATGTTTTGAAGTTCGCTTGAGTCGGGATGGATGTCGGCATGATATTTTCCGGTGAGAGCACTGACACTGGTGTTGTTGGCCTCAGCGACCGCTTTGTTTACCAGGAGATATTTCCCATCCCAGTCCTTGACGAAGATCATGTGCGGCACCAGGTCTATGATCTGCCGGAGTCGTACTTCGCTGTCGCGCAACTCCTTCTCCATCCGCCTGTGCTCGGTGATGTCGATAATAGTCCCTTCCACGATCCCCTGTTCCCGGTAGAGCACCAGGGACGTGATACAGTCCCTCACTTCTCCCTGTTTGTTCAGCATTTTAACTTCAAGCTCCGACACACGGCCTTTTGCGACAAGCCTTCGGACCATCGCGTCACGCTCTTTCGGGTCTGCCCAGAATTTTACCGAGGGCGTTCCTTGCGTCTCCGCCCGAGTCATCCCTACGATCTTGAGAAACTTCTCGTTTACGTCCAGGGTCTCCGATCCGTCAAGCCTTGACCTGAACATGCCGACTCCGGAGTTGTTGAAAAGGTTCCGGAACTTATCCTCGCTCTCCCGCAGCGCCTCCTCCGCCTGCTTGCGCTCGGTGATGTCCAGTATAGTCCCTGTGGCTGCCAGCTTTCCTTTATAAACGATTGCCGATCCGTAAATCTCGACGTGGAATATCTGTCCGTTTTTCTTGAGCCCCCTGAAGTTGTAGTGAACTGACTCGGCCTCGCCCGATGTTCGTCTTCTGACCTGTCCTTCGACCGTGGCCAAGTCCTTCGCATAGACCAGGATCTTGAAAGGCATATCGTTCAGACATTCCTCGACAGTGTACCCGAACATTTGAGCGAACTTAGGATTTACATATTTGAAGACTCCGTCCTGTATGATATAGATGCCTGCAAGCGCCTGCTCTGAAAAGCTCTTGAACTTATTTTCGGATTCAAGTAGCGCCTCTTCAGTTCGCTTGCGCCGAAATTCTCTATCCAGGTTGTCGAGGGCAAATCCGATGTCTTCCGCAACCTTTTCGACCAGCTTCACGTCTTCGTCGCCAAAGCGGTCAACCTCATCGGAATAAATTGTCAACGCGCCCCACACCTCTCCCGCCCTTTCAATAGGGAATGCAGCAGCAGAGGCGATGCCGAAAGGCGCCGCGCTATCACGCCACGGAAGGGTTTGCGGATCATGCAGGAAGTCGTTGTGTATAACAGGATAGCGTTCGCGAATGCATGTGCCGGTTGGTCCGCACCCCTCGGGGCGATTGTCGGCGTAGACCGTTATGCCCTGAACATATTCGCCGATCCCTCCCCAGAAGGCTGTCGGTGCGACGGCGTCGGTCATGGGCGCCACCTGGCCGATCCAGGCATGCAGAAAACCTCCTCCTTCCACGATCTCCCGGCACGTTTGCTCTAGCAGGTTGCTGAAAAAATCACTAATACAAGTGCAATTTTGTCGAGTTTGATGTAGTATC